>NZ_JBHUXZ010000002.1:0-270078 GCF_042668985.1 Gordonia sp. NPDC057258 | reverse complement strand
CCGCACTCGCGATGAGTGCGGGGGCCGCGTCGTCTTGTCCTAGCGCCTACCGGTAGTCGTTGGAGAACCCGTAGTCGTCCAGCGGCACCGCAGCGCCGGCCGGAGCACCGAAGGTGCCGTCCGGGCTGTAGTAGGTGTCGTCGTAGGACGGCACCGCGTACGCCGCGGCACGAGCTTCCTCGGTCGGCTGAACCTGGATGTTGCGGTAGCGGTTGATACCGGTACCGGCCGGGATCAACTTACCGATGATCACGTTCTCCTTCAGACCGATCAGCTTGTCGCTGCGGCTGTTGATCGCCGCGTCGGTCAGGACACGCGTGGTCTCCTGGAACGACGCCGCCGACAGCCACGACTCGGTCGCCAGCGAGGCCTTGGTGATACCCATCAGCACCGGACGTCCGGCAGCGGGCTCGCCACCCTCGGTCACGACCTGACGGTTGGCCGCCTCGAACTCGGCGCGCTCGACGAGCGAACCGGGCAGGAACTCGGTCGAACCGTGATCGATGATCGTCACGCGACGCAGCATCTGACGCACGATGGTCTCGATGTGCTTGTCGTGGATCGACACACCCTGGCTGCGGTAGACCTCCTGGACCTCGTTGACCAGGTGGATCTGCACCTGACGGGGACCCATGACACGGAGCACCTCGTGCGGGTTGGCCGAGCCCTCCATGAGCTGCTGGCCGACCTCGACGTGGTCACCGTCGGCGAGGAGCCGCTCGGAACCGTCGTCGTGCTTGAACACGCGCAGACGCTGGCGCTTCGAGATCTTGTCGATGACAACCTCTTCCGAACCATCGTCCGGGATGAGGGTGATCTTGTAGAAGCGGTCGTCGTCCTCGAGGCGCACCCGGCCGGAGACCTCCGCGATCGGCGCCACGCCCTTGGGCACGCGGGCCTCGAAGAGCTCCTGGACACGCGGCAGACCACCGGTGATGTCGTCACCGACGCCACCCTGGTGGAACGTACGCATCGTCAGCTGGGTACCGGGCTCACCGATCGACTGGGCCGCGATGATACCGACGGCCTCGCCGATGTCGACGAGCTTGCCGGTGGCCATCGAACGGCCGTAGCACATCGCACACACACCGGTGCCGGTCCCACAGGTCAGGACCGAGCGGACCTTCACCTGCGTGATGCCGGCGGCGAGCAGGGCCTCGATGGCCGGGTCGCCCAGGTCGTGACCGCGCTCGACGATGACGTTGCCGTCGGCGTCGACCGCGTCCTGCGCCAGCGTGCGGGCGTAGGTCGAGGTCTCGACGTGCGCGTCACGGATGAGCGTGCCGTCGGCCTGCTTCTCGGCGATGGTCGTGGTGATGCCACGCTCGGTGCCACAGTCGGTCTCGCGCACGATGACGTCCTGCGACACGTCCACCAGACGACGGGTCAGGTAACCCGAGTCGGCGGTACGAAGCGCGGTGTCGGCCAGACCCTTTCGGGCACCGTGCGTGTTGATGAAGTACTCGGCCACGGTCAGGCCCTCGCGGAACGAGGACTTGATCGGACGCGGGATGAACTCACCCTTCGGGTTGGTCACCAGACCCTTCATGCCCGCCAGCGAGCGGATCTGGGTCATGTTGCCCGCCGCACCCGACTTCACGATCATCGGGATCGGGTTGTCGTCCGGGTAGTGCGCCTCCATGGCCGCGCCGACCTCTTCGGTCGCCTGCTTCCAGATCTCGACGAGGGAGTCACGACGCTCGTCCGGGGTGAGGGCACCGCGCTGGAACTTGCGCTCCAGACCGTCGGCCCGCTCCTCGTACTTGTCGAGGATCTCCGCCTTCTGCGGCGGCACCAGCACGTCGGCCATCGAGACGGTGACGCCCGAACGG
Source organism: Gordonia sp. NPDC057258 (assembly GCF_042668985.1). Classification (NCBI taxonomy): domain Bacteria; kingdom Bacillati; phylum Actinomycetota; class Actinomycetes; order Mycobacteriales; family Gordoniaceae; genus Gordonia; species Gordonia sp. NPDC057258. Next base: position 268,246 of record NZ_JBHUXZ010000002.1, on the reverse strand, counting down.
GTGGCCCAGTAGAAGCCGACGTCCTTCAGCTTGTCGACGGTCTGGGCGACCACGATCATCGGGTAGCGCTCGGCGAGATCGTTGATGATCACGGCCTGACGCTTCTTCGGCATCTGCTCGTTGACGAACGGGTACTCGATCGGCAGCAGCTCGTTGAACAGCACCCGGCCCAGCGTGGTCTCGATGTCCCACGGCGAGCCGTACTTCCAGCCGTCGGGGAACTGCTCGGCCTCGATGTCGGCCGGCGGACGCTGGTCGGTCAGACGCACCTTGATGCGCGACTGCACGGTCAGCACACCGCGGTCGACGGCCATGATGGCCTCGGCCGGGGTCGAGTAGACACCACGCTCGACGTCGTCGCCGTTCGCCGGGGTGTACTCGCCCGCCGCACCCTCCTTGAGGGTGGTCAGGTAGTACAGACCGGTCACCATGTCCAGACGCGGCATGGCGAGCGGACGGCCCGACGCCGGCGACAGGATGTTGTTCGACGACAGCATCAGGATGCGCGCCTCGGCCTGCGCCTCCGCCGACAGCGGGAGGTGCACGGCCATCTGGTCACCGTCGAAGTCGGCGTTGAAGGCCTCACACACCAGCGGGTGGAGCTGAATGGCCTTGCCCTCCACCAGCTGCGGCTCGAAGGCCTGGATGCCGAGGCGGTGCAGCGTCGGTGCACGGTTCAGCAGAACCGGGTGCTCGGCGATGACCTCTTCGAGGACGTCCCACACCGCGGGGCGCTGACGCTCGACCATGCGCTTGGCCGACTTGATGTTCTGCGCCTGGTTCAGGTCGACCAGACGCTTCATCACGAACGGCTTGAACAGCTCGAGAGCCATCAGCTTCGGCAGACCGCACTGGTGCAGCTTCAGCTGCGGACCGACCACGATGACCGAACGGCCCGAGTAGTCGACGCGCTTGCCGAGCAGGTTCTGACGGAAACGACCCTGCTTGCCCTTGAGCAGATCGCTCAACGACTTCAGCGGGCGGTTGCCCGGCCCGGTGACCGGACGGCCACGACGACCGTTGTCGAACAGGGCGTCGACCGACTCCTGCAGCATCCGCTTCTCGTTGTTGACGATGATCTCGGGAGCACCCAGATCGATCAGTCGCTTGAGGCGGTTGTTGCGGTTGATGACGCGGCGGTACAGATCGTTGAGGTCGGAGGTCGCGAAGCGGCCACCGTCGAGCTGCACCATCGGACGCAGCTCCGGCGGGATCACCGGAACGGCGTCGAGAACCATGCCCAGCGGCGAGTTGCCCGACTGCTGGAACGCCGCGACGACCTTGAGTCGCTTGAGCGCGCGCAGCTTCTTCTGGCCCTTGCCGCTGCGGATGGTCTCGCGCAGCGACTCGGCCTCGGCGTCGATGTCGAAGGTCTCCAGGAGCTTCTTGATCGCCTCGGCACCCATCGAACCCTGGAAGTACTCGCCGTAGCGCTCTTCGAGCTGACGGTAGAGCTTCTCGTCGATGATGAGGTCGCCCGGGGCGAGCTTGACGAACTTGTCCCAGATCTCCTCGAGACCGTCGAGCTCACGCTGGGCGGCGTCGCGCATACGACGCATCTCGCGGTCGGCACCGTCGCGCACCTTGCGGCGCACGTCGGCCTTGGCGCCCTCGGCCTCCAGCTCGGCGAGATCCTGCTCGAGCTTCTGCTGACGCTCGTTGAGGTCGACGTCGCGCTGATCGGCGACGGCCTTCTTCTCGACCTCCATCTCGGCCTCGAGCGTCGAGAGCTCGTTGTGCCGGAGCTCGTCGTCGACCGCGGTGATCACGTAGGCGGCGAAGTAGATGATCTTCTCGAGATCCTTCGGCGCCAGGTCGAGCAGGTAGCCCAGCCGGCTCGGCACACCCTTGAAGTACCAGATGTGCGTGACCGGGGCGGCCAGCTCGATGTGGCCCATGCGCTCACGGCGCACCTTGGCCTTGGTCACCTCGACGCCGCAGCGCTCACAGATGATGCCCTTGAAGCGGACGCGCTTGTACTTGCCGCAGTAGCACTCCCAGTCGCGGGTCGGGCCGAAGATCTTCTCGCAGAACAGGCCGTCCTTCTCCGGCTTGAGCGTGCGGTAGTTGATCGTCTCCGGCTTCTTGACCTCACCGTATGACCAGTTGTGGATGTCGTCGGCCGTGGCCAGGCCGATCTTCAGTTCGTCGAAAAAGTTGACGTCGAGCACTTGTTACCTTTCCAGAGCTCTGTTGTCAGTAGCCGGGGCGAAACCCGGCCGGGTGAGGGTCAGATCAGTTGGCGAGATCGTCGACGGTGGCCGACTCGTTGCGCGACAGGTTGATGCCGAGGTTGGCAGCGGCGCGCTCCAGGTCCTCGTCGTCGGTGTCGTGCATCTCGATGGCGGCACCGTCGGAGCTGAGCACCTCGACGTTCAGGCACAGCGACTGAAGCTCCTTCAGCAGCACCTTGAACGACTCGGGGATACCCGGCTCCGGGATGTTCTCGCCCTTGACGATCGCCTCGTAGACCTTGACGCGGCCCACCACGTCGTCCGACTTGATGGTCAGCAGTTCCTGCAGCGTGTACGCCGCACCGTAGGCCTGCATGGCCCAGCACTCCATCTCACCGAAGCGCTGACCACCGAACTGCGCCTTACCACCCAGCGGCTGCTGGGTGATCATCGAGTACGGGCCGGTCGAACGAGCGTGGATCTTGTCGTCGACCAGGTGGTGCAGCTTGATGATGTACATGTAGCCGACCGACACCGGGTACGGGAACGGCTCGCCGGAACGACCGTCGAACAGCGTCGCCTTGCCGTCGCCGTTGACCATGACCTCACCGTCGCGGTTCGGCAGCGTCGAGGACAGCAGTCCGGTCAGCTCCTCCTCGCGGGCGCCGTCGAACACCGGGGTGGCGGTGTTGGTGTCGGGCTCGGCCGAGTACATGTCCTCGGGCAGACGCGACGCCCACTCCGGCACACCCTCGGCGACGTTGATGTTCCAGCCGGCCTTGGCCACCCACCCGAGGTGGGTCTCCAGGATCTGGCCGATGTTCATACGCCGCGGCACACCGTGGGTGTTGAGGATGATGTCGACGGGGGTGCCATCGGGCAGGAACGGCATGTCCTCCTGCGGGAGGATCTTGCCGATGACGCCCTTGTTGCCGTGACGACCGGCGAGCTTGTCGCCGTCCTGGATCTTGCGCTTCTGGGCCACGTACACGCGGACCAGCTCGTTGACGCCGGGAGCCAGGTCGTCGTCGTCCTCGCGGCTGAACACGCGCACGCCGATGACCTTGCCGGTCTCGCCGTGCGGCACCTTCAGCGACGTGTCGCGGACCTCACGGGCCTTCTCACCGAAGATGGCACGCAGCAGACGCTCTTCCGGGGTCAGCTCGGTCTCGCCCTTCGGGGTGACCTTGCCGACCAGGATGTCGCCGTCGCGGACCTCGGCACCGATGCGCACGATGCCGCGCTCGTCGAGATCGGCGAGGACCTCGTCGGAGACGTTCGGGATGTCCCGGGTGATCTCCTCGGCACCGAGCTTGGTGTCGCGGGCGTCGATCTCGTGCTCCTCGATGTGGATCGAGGTGAGCACGTCCTCCTCCACGAGCCGCTGGCTCAGGATGATCGCGTCCTCGTAGTTGTGGCCCTCCCACGGCATGATCGCCACGAGCAGGTTCTTGCCGAGCGCCATCTCACCGTTCTCGGTGCAGGGGCCGTCGGCGAGGACCTGGCCGGACTCCACGCGCTGACCCTCGTCCACGATCGGACGCTGGTTGGCGCAGGTGCCGTGGTTGGAGCGCGCGAACTTGCGCATCCGGTACGTGTCGCGGGTGCCGTCGTCGGACATGACGGTGATGTAGTCGGCCGAGACCTCTTCCACCACACCGGTCTTCGACGACACGATGACGTCACCGGCGTCGACGGCGGCACGCAGCTCCATGCCGGTACCGACCAGCGGCGACTCGTTGCGCACCAGCGGCACGGCCTGACGCTGCATGTTCGCACCCATCAGGGCGCGGTTGGCGTCATCGTGCTCGAGGAACGGGATCATCGCGGTCGCGACGGACACCATCTGACGCGGCGAGACGTCGAGGTACTCGACATCGGTCGCGCCGACGAACTCCACCTCGGAGCCCTTCTTGCGCACCAGGACACGCTCGTCGGTGATGCGTCCGCTGCCGTCGAAGTTGGTGTTCGCCTGACCGATGAGGAAGCGGTCCTCCTCGTCGGCGGTCATGTACTCGATGTCATCGGAGACGACGCCGTCGACGACCTTGCGGTACGGGGTCTCGATGAATCCGAACGGGTTGACCCGCGCGTACACCGAGAGCGAACCGATCAGACCGATGTTCGGACCCTCAGGGGTCTCGATCGGGCACATGCGGCCATAGTGCGACGGGTGCACGTCGCGCACCTCGAGGCCGGCACGCTCACGGCTCAGACCACCCGGGCCCAGCGCCGACAGACGACGCTTGTGGGTCAGACCCGACAGCGGGTTGTTCTGGTCCATGAACTGCGACAGCTGGCTGGTCCCGAAGAACTCCTTGATCGCCGCCACGACCGGACGGATGTTGATCAGGGTCTGCGGGGTGATCGCCTCGACGTCCTGGGTGGTCATACGCTCACGCACGACACGCTCCATACGCGAGAGGCCCACGCGGATCTGGTTCTGGATCAGCTCGCCGACGGTACGCAGGCGACGGTTGCCGAAGTGGTCGATGTCGTCGACCTCGACGGGCACCTCGACGCCACCGGGGACGGTCATGTAGGTGGTGGTGTGCGGGTCGGCCTCGTGCAGACGCACCAGGTACTCGACGGTCGCGATGATGTCCTCGCGGGTCAGCGTGGACTCGCCCACCATCGGGTTGCCCGTCAGGCCCAGCTTCTTGTTGACCTTGTAGCGGCCCACGCGGGCGAGGTCGTAACGCTTGTCCTTGAAGAACAGGTTCTCCAGGAGGTTCTCCGCGGACTCCTTGGTCGGCGGCTCACCCGGGCGCAGCTTGCGGTAGACCTCCAGCAGCGCCTCGTCCTGGCTGCCGGTGTTGTCCTTCTCCAGCGTCGACATCATGATCTCGGAGAACCCGAACCGCTCGGTGATCTCCTCGGCGGTGAAGCCCAGCGCCTTGAGCAGCACGGTGACCGGCTGACGGCGCTTGCGGTCGATACGCACACCCACGGTGTCGCGCTTGTCGACGTCGAACTCGAGCCACGCACCGCGACCCGGGATCACCTTGACGGTGTGCAGGGTCTTCTCGGTGGTCTTGTCGATCGAGGCGTCGAAGTACACGCCGGGGCTGCGCACCAGCTGGCTCACCACGACACGCTCGGTGCCGTTGATGATGAAGCTGCCCTTTTCGGTCATGATCGGGAAGTCGCCCATGAAGACGGTCTGCGACTTGATCTCGCCGGTGTTGTTGTTGATGAACTCCGCGGTGACGAACAGCGGCGCCGCGTAGGTCATGTCCTTGTCCTTGCACTCCTCGACGGAGGCCTTGACCTCGTCGAAGTGCGGCTCGGAGAACGACAGGGACATCGAACCGGAGAAGTCCTCGATCGGGGACAGCTCGTGGAGGATGTCCTCGAGGCCACCGGTCGGGTTCTCGTCGCCGCGGGCGATCGCCTTCGCGCGCCACTCCGGCGAACCGACGAGCCATTCGAACGAATCGAGTTGGAGGTCGAGGAGGCCCGGGACCTCCAGCGGCTCGCTGATCTTTGCAAACGACGCGCGATGCGGCGCGCCGGGGATTGTTGAGGTGGACTGGCGGTTGACTGCCAAGATGCGTCCTTCCAACACGACGTTATTCACAACCTAGATGTGCAGTACGTGGCTTGATGGGCCGTTCGCTGGTGACACCCTGGAATCGGCGATCACCGCAGCACACACGTCTAGAGAGTGGCCGAAGAAGGATCGATAGATGGACAGGAGGCAGCCAGCGCAACGTCCAACTGTAGCAGAAAATAGACGCACTTTGTCAAGCCGTCTGGAAAGCGATTTCGCGCGGGTGGCTGCCTGCACGTCGATCGCTGGTCACAGCCTGGCCCGACATCGCCTCCACGTCAAGCGCTACGCGCGAATTTCGCGAAGTCGGTGTCGAACTCGGCGTCCGACCTGGTGATGAGGGGGCGACGCACCTCGATCAGAAGGGCTCGACCGCCCGGATCCGCCACTGGTCGCCCTCACGCACCATCGCGAACTGGGCGCGCGGTGCACCGCTGTTGGTGGCCATGCTGTTCTGCGTCTCGCTCACCACCAGGTTCGCGATGACGGTCGCGGTCGCGCCGTCGTCGGCGCCGGAGAGGTCCCGGACGCCGATCGCGTCGACCCGGCACTCCGCACCCGTCTTGGTCTGCGTGATCAGCTCGCGCTGCGCCTTCAGCGTGTCGTCGAACTCCGTGCGGGCCTGCCCGGTCAGCGCGTCCTGCGCCCGCCGCTGCCACTCGTCGAGTTCGGTGTGGTCATACCCGAACACCGCGCAGATCCGCTCCTGGGCCTGCGAGGTGAGCTGCGATGTCGACTCCTGGTCCACGAACGCCTTGTTCGGTCCGATCTCGGCGCCCGGATGGAACGCGAGGATGGCAGCGATGACGAACAACACGGCCGCGATGCCCGCCAGCACTCCGGTACGGATGCCGAGGGGATTGCGGGAGGCACCCCTCCCCCGCCGGTCCCGCTTGCCGGGACGCCGGCCCATCGGCCGGTTCGGCTTGTCCGACGACCCGGCCGGCGCCGGGGTGTCTCCGCGGCGCAGGGTCGAGACCCGCGCGACCGGTTTGGTCTTGGGTTTGGTGACGTCGGGTGTGGGCGACTCGGCCGGAGAGGGCTTCTCGAGGCTGACGGCGTCGGTTTCCGCGGTGTCGGTTTCCGCGGTGGCGTCACCAGGCCCTTCGAGGCTCGTCGCTCGCGCTCCTCGCACCTCAGGGGGCAGGGAATTGCCGGTTTCCGCGGTGGCGTCACCAGGCCCTTCGTGGCTCGTCGACCTCGACTCGCTTCGCTCGCTCGGCCCGGCGGCTTTCGCTCCTCGCACCTCAGGGAGCAAGGGGGACGCAGCTTCGTCCGACACCTCAGGGGGCAGAGGGGTTGTCGCTTCGTCCGACACCTCAGGGGGCAGGGGGGCTTCTCGCACCTCAGAGGGCGGGGAGGTCCGGCCGGCGACCTTCGGGGTCGGGCGGCGCTTCGGGGTGGGCTTCTTCTTACCGCGGTCCGGTGCCATCAGTTGCCCCCTTCCGGAGCCGGGGCCGGGGCCGCGGGGGCGGGCGCGCCACCGCCGTCGGCGTAGGCGATGCCCTCCAGACCGAGGATGTTCTCGGCCTTCCAGGTGTCGCCGTCCTTGGTCATGCTGACGTCGAAGCCGCGTGTCTCGTCGATCCCGGGCTGGCCGGGGCGTTCGAGCGTCGTCACGACGTAGACGAGCACCTTGGCCTTCTGCTCGTCGGCGTCGACCTCGCTCGGTGCGCTGCGCAAGAGGCGCGCGTTCAGCTTGGCGGTGTTCGGTCCGGCGGTCCCGAGCATGTCGAGCACGTTGCCGCCCTCACCGTCTTTCTCACTGCCGAGCACCTCGTCCTTGGCCTTCCCGGTCAGGGACGCCTCCGCACGCTTGCGGAAGCCGTCGACGTCGGCCGGGTCGATCGTCGTGATGTTGAGGACGGCCTGCTCGGCGGCCTGGGTGGCGGCGTCGCGCGTCTCCTGCGCCGGGTACTCGTCGAAGTAGACGTTGTAGGCCCGCACACCGAACACGGCGACGAGCACCACGCCGACCACGACCGCCACGGCAGCCAGGACGAACGGTGCGGACTTCGCCGCCCGCCGCAGGGCGGGACGGGGGCCGCCGGGCTTGTTCTCTGTCGGTTCTGCGGTGCCAGTCATCGGGAACACACTGTATATATCGCTCCTGAGCGCAAGCCAAGGCCGAGGTTCGGACCGTGGGAGGTCCGATCAGGGGCGGCGACGCTCGTCGGGTGGTCGGGTCTAGCGCGGCCGGACGCCGAGCAGCGCTGCGAGCTGCTGGGCGAGCGGGTTGAGGTTGAGCTTGTCGGGATCCTTCTTGGGGGTGTTGTCCCACGGCTGCGGGTACGCCGGGTTGGCGTACTGGGCACGCCCGGCACTGCGGACACCCGTCGGATTACCGAACGGCACCGTACATTTCGCCTCGGTGTTGAACGCGAAGTCGTCGTAGTGGACGTCGAAGTCCGGGTTCTGGCGACGAGCCTCGGCCAACACCGCGTCGGTGCTCTCGTATCCGCGCGTACAGGCCGCGGGGTTGTTCGTCTCGAGGACGACACCGAAGTGGATCTGGCCGTCGCCCGGCGCGGGTGCGTGGCTGCCCGCCGACAGCGCGGAGAGCATCGCGAACGTCGTCGACGTCGTGTAGGTCGCCGGCTCGATCGTGCGGGCCACCTCGGCGAGATCCTTCACGACCTTCGACAGGTCGTTTCCGTTCTTCTGGATCAGCTCCGAGATCTGCGTCGCCGACAAGGTGCCCGTGGTGAGCAGTCGCCGCAGGTCGGGATCGGCCGAGGCGAGGGTCGCGGTCACCAGGTTCAGGTTGCGCGACCAGGTCAGGATCGCGTCGGACTGGTCGGCCTGCGTGTCGAGCACGACGTTCGAGTTCTGGATGAGCGCGACCGTCTCGCTCAGGTTGTCGACGCCGGCCCGCGAGAGCTTGCCGAGCGAGTCGACGAGGCGGGTCAGGTTCTCGCCCTGGCCGTTGAACGCGTTGCCGAGTTCGGTGATGACCGTGTTCAGGTCGTCGACCGGGATCGAATCGGTGAAGTCGATCGCCGAGGCCACCACGTCCTCGAGCGGCTCGGGCAGCGCGTACTTGGTGATCGTGTCGCCGCCCTTCAGGTACGGCCCCTCCGACGACGTCGGCTGCAGATCGACGAACTGCTCACCGATCGCCGACCGGTTCGCGACGACCGCGGTCGCCGACGCCGGGATCTCCGGCCCACCCGAGTCGATGTCGAGAGCGACGTCCACGCCGTCGGGCGTCAGCGTCAGCTTGCCGACGCGACCCACGGGCACACCCTGATAGGTGACCTCGGCGTTGGTGAAGATGCCGCCGGAGTCGGGCAGCTTGGCGGTGACGGTGTACATGCCGACACCGGCCAGTTTGTCCAGACGGGCGTACTTCGCGCCCACGTAGACCAGCGCCACCAGGCCGACGACGACGAACACGATCAGCTGGATCTTGACGAGCTTGCCGATCATCGTCCACCTCCTGACGGGTCGGATGCCGGGTTCCCGGCGGACGCCGCCGGAGCGAGCCCCATGGCGGCCAGCGGACCGTCGAGGATGCCCTGACCGGGCACCGCCGGGGTCGGCATCTGTCCGGCCGCATCGGCCGGGCGTGAGAACGACGCGGGGTAGGTGCCACCCGACGGCGGGGTGTTCGGTCCCGGACGTGAGTTCGGGGCCGGCGGGAGCAGCGTGATCGTCGGCCAGCCGTAGCGCGGGCCGTTGCCGCGGTAGTACGGGTTGCGCCGGTCGACCGGCACGTTCACCCGAGCGGGCGGGACGTACCTCGGGGTCCCCTGGCCGACACCGAGCGCCTCGAGCTGATTGAGCACGCGGAGGTCCAGCGTCATGAACAGGTTGGTCGAGTCACCGCGCACACCCGGCAGCAACCAGTCCGGGAACGGATGCGTGAGCATCAGCGGCGCGGCGGTGATCAGATCCGGAGCCGCCGCGGCGAGCTGCGTCAGCACCGGCCGCAACGCCTTCAGGTCGTTGATCAGCGCCTTGCGCGACTTGCCCAGCACGTCGGTACCGACCTGGCCGAGCTCGTCGAGCTTGGTCAGCAGTTCGACGAACTGCGGACGCTGCTCCTCGAGCACCTCGACGCCCGCGGGCAGCTGCTTGAGGATGCGGTCGATCTGCGCGGTCTGCGCGGCGGTCCGGGTGGACAGCTCGGCCAGGCCGTCGATCGCGGTGATGATGTCGTCGCGCTGACGGTTGAGGCCGGCGATCAGGTCCTCGGTCTCGCCGATCAGGTCGCGCACCTTGTCGGTCCGGCCGTCGAGTGCCTTGTTGAGCTCGGTGACGATCGGCTGCAGCTGGTTGAGGCCACCGCCGTTGAGCAGCAGCGCGAGCGCCCCGAGGACCTGTTCGATGTCGGTGGCGGTCCGTGTCCGCGACACCGGGATCGGCTGGTCCGGGTTCTGGCGCGGCGCGTCGGCACTGCCGTCGGGCTCGGTGAGCGACACGAACTTCTCACCGAGCAGCGAGGTCTGCTGCACGCTCGCCTCGGCCTCATCGGACAGGTCGACGTTGTTCTGCACCTCGACGGTGACCTGGGCGAACCACTGATCGTTGGGCACCTCGACCTTGGTCACGCGCCCGACCGGGATCCCGTCGCGTTTGACCATCGACTGCGGCACGAGGTCGAGCACGTCGTCGAACTGGATCTTGTACGTGCGCGCGTTGTCGCCTGTGTTCACCCCGCCGGGCAGCGGGATCGACTGGATGCCGTTGGACATACAGCCGGTCACCAGCAGGGTCAGCGACAGCGCCGCGCCGGCCATCGCCGTACGCATCGACGTGCGGTTCATCAGTTGCCTCCCCGGGGTCGCGGGGTGGTCGACGAGGAGGCCGGGGCCCGCTCCGACGGCGGGTTGCCGATCTCCGGATCGGGGTTGCCCGGGACGGTGCCCGGCACCGGCGCACGCTGCAGTTTGTTGTTGCTCATGATGCCGAAGGGCAGCACGGGCAGCAGCGGCTCGAGGACGCCTTCCTGGATCTGCTCACCGATCTCCTCGCACTGGCTGATCAGCGGCCGCAGGGTGTCGCTGAACTGATCGGCGGCCGGGTTGCCCGGCAGCAGCTTGCCGAGGTCGAGCAGGCGACACTGGGCACCGATCAGATCCTGCAGGTCCGGGATCGTCAGGCGCATCGACAGCGTGCCCGACTCGGCGTCGTAGGCGTTGATCAGGTTGTTCACCGTGATCGGCAGCACGGTCAGGACCTCTTTGAGGTTGTTCTTCTGATCGAGCAGGGCCTGGGTCGTCGGCTGCAGGTCCTTCACCGTCTCCCCGATCTGCTCACGGTTGTCGGCAAGGAACGTCGCCACGTCGCCGAGAGCGATCGACAGCTTGTTCAGCGCCGCGGCGAGCTGCTCGCGCTCACCGGCGAGGAACTGGTTGAACGAGGCCATCTGCGTGTTGAACTGCCGCACCTGGGCGTCGTTCTCACGCAGCGCGCCGACGAAGACGTTCAGGTTCTTGACGGTGTCGAAGAGGTTGCCGCGCGAGTCGCTGAGCGTCGTCGACGCTTTCGACAATCCCTCGATGGCCGCGCCGAGCTTCTCGCCGTTGCCCTCGAGGTTCTCCGCGCCGGTGGTGACGAGTTCACTCACCGCACCCTGCCGGCCGGTGCCGTCGGTCTTGTTGGCGCCATCGGGTCCGAGAGCGTCGGACAGCTCCTTGACACTCGCGTAGATCTGGTCGACCTCCACCGGGACCATCGTCTGGTCGACGGAGAGGGTGAGGTCGCGAGGCGCCTTCTCCCCGCCCGTGTAGGCCGGGGTCAGCTGGATGTAGCGATCCGCGACGACCGACGGGATGATCTGCACCGCACGGACATCCGCGGGCAGCTCGACACCGCGGTCGACGGTCATCGTCACCTTGACGGTGTCGCCCTCCGGCGTGACCGAGTCGACCTTGCCGACCGCCACCCCGAGCACCCGGACATCGGAGCCCTCGTAGATGCCGACCGACCGCTTGAAGGTCGCGGTGATCTTGGTGGTGCCGACCGAGGTGAACACCCACCACAGCGCACCCGCGACGATGAGTGCGAGGATCAGCCCGATCACGAGCACCACGATGTGCCGCGGCGTGAACCAGCGACCGGGACCCGAGTTCTGGGTCAGGTCTGGTGCGGTCATCAGCCGACCCCCGTTCCGGCCTGGTTCTCCATGGCCTGCTTGTTCGGCGGCCGCGTCGTGTTCTGCTGCGGCAGTGCCGGCGGCAGGAGGTTCACGACCGACGACTCGAACCATCGACCGTTGCCGAGCACGTTCGCGTACAGGCGGTAGAAGGGCGCCATGTACTTGATCGAGTCGCGGATGTTCTGGTTCTGCCGCTGCAGCAGCTCGTTCACGCCCTTCAGCGCGTCGAGTGCCGGTCCGATCTGTTCCTCGTTGTCGCGCACGATGCCGGTGAGCGAATCACCAAGGCTCGTGGTGCTGGCCAGCAACGCCGAGATGTTGCGCTGGCGGTTGTTCAGCTCGTCGAGCAACTGACCGGCGCCGCCGATGAGGCGCACGAACTCCTCGTTGCGGTCGGCCAGGATCTTCGAGGTGTCCTTCGTCGCGGCGAGCAGTCGCTGCACCTCTTGGTCGCGGCTCGAGATCGTCTGCGACAGACGGGCGATGCCGTCGAGCGCCGGTCCCGTGGTACCCGCGGTCCCCGAGAAGGTGTCCGACAGCACGCGCATCGACTCGGCCAGCTGGTCGTTGTCGAGTTCGCCGATCTGCTCGGCCGCACCGGAGAACGCCTCGATGACGTCGTACGGGGCGACCGTGTCGGTCAGCGGGACGTCGGGATCGGCGGGCTCGCTGCCACGCGGATTCAGCGACAGGAACTTCTGACCGAGGATCGTCTTGATCTGGATCGTCGCCTGGGTCTGGTCACCGATCCAGGTGTTCTCCACCCGGAAGGTCACGTTGACGCGGTCCCCGTCCAGGGTGACGTCGTCGACCTCGCCCACCTTCACGCCCGCGACGCGGACCTCGTTGCCCGGCTTGAGGCCGGCGGCCTCGGTGAACTTCGCCGTGTAGCGCGCACCCGCGCCGAGCAGCGGCAGTTCGGCGAGATAGAACGAGCTGAGTCCGAGCATCATCAGGATGAGGATGCCGATGGCGCCGATGCTGACCGGGCTGCGCCGGCCGCCGAAGCGCCGGTGCGGATGCTGCACCGGGGCGTCAGCCGCGTCGCGTTCGTCGTCGTTCACATTCGGGTCACGCGGGTTCGGATCGTTGTTGTCTGCCATCGTGGTCACCCCCCTGGCCGGTCGTCGGCCCAGCAGCGCGTCGCCGCACTGGTGTAGAGCACATGGTTGATGTCGGGCAGCGGGACCAGCGGTTGCGTCAGCACCGGCGACTTGCCGTTGCCCGCCACCACGTCGATACCGCACAGGTAGAACTGGAACCAGGAACCGAATGTCGCTGCGCGGCCGATCTTCTGGAGCTTGATCGGCAGATTGGTCAGCGTCTCCTCGATGTCCTCGTCGCGCGCGTTGATCTGATCGGCGAGCGACTTCAGGCCGGCGATGTCGCCCTGGATGGACGGCCGCGTCGCACCGAGGATGTTCGCCGTGACCGAGGTCAGATTGGAGACCGAGGTGATCGCCGAACCCACCGAACCGCGTTGCGCCGCAAGGCCTGTCACGAGCTTCTCGGTGTTGTCGAGCAGGCTGGTGAACTGTTCGTCGTTGCGGTTGACGGTGTCGAGGACCTTGGTGAGGTTCGTGATCAGCTCACCGATGACCTTGTCCTTGTCGGCGATCGCGTTCGTCAGATCGGCGGTGTCGCTGACCAGACGGGTGATCGAACCGCCCTGACCGTCGAAGATCGCGATGATCTGCTCGGTCAGCTTGTTCACGTCGGAGGCCGAGAGCTGCTGGAACAGCGGACGGAATCCGTTGAACAGCTCGGTCAGGTTGACCGGCGGGTGGGTGTCCTTGACGCCCGGGTTCAGACCGAAGGTGTGCCCCTGCGCGACCGTCTGCGACGGATCGCCCGCCCCGCGCTCGAGCGCGAGGTACCGGAGCCCGGTCAGGTTGCGGTAGCGGATGAAGAGCTGGGTCCCGTCCGGCAGCCGGTCGCGGTCGACGTTGAACGCGACCTTCGCCTTGTTGCGGTCGTAGACCTCGACGCTCTCGACCTGTCCCACACGCACACCGGCGATGCGCACGTCGTCGCCCGGGTTGAGCAGCGTGGCGTCGGTGAAGACGGCGTTGAACTTCGCGTCCCCGTCACCGCCCGCATTGGCGATGGTGACGGCGAGCAGACTCGTGGTCACCACCGTGACCACGCCGAAGATGACCAACTTGATCAGCGGTCCGACGATCGACTTCATTTGATGTCGACCTTCGCACCCTGCAGCGCACCGCCGCCGATCATGGTCACCCAGGTGGGCACCTCTTCGGGCGCCTTGCCCGAGGTGGCGCCGTAGATGACCTGCAGCTGCTTGCGGTAGTCCGGGTCGTCGAACGGGTTGGACTCCACCGCGACCGGCTTCGCACCCGACGCGGCCGAGACCGACCCCGCGGGCACGCCGCTGAACTGCGGCTGCGGCAACTCGGGCATCGTGCGCGGACCGGGGTTACGTGACGGCGGTTGGTAGCTGCCGTCGGCGAGCGAACCACCCGGGTACTGCGGGAACGGGCGGTCGCCACCCATCTTGGGGTCGTAACACACAGCGGGCGGATCGAGGTCCATGAAGCGGGGTTCGTCCTGGTTCGGTAGGTAACGGCCACGGGGGTTGACGAACTGCAGGTTCACCCGCACACCCGGATTGTCGGTGCCCTGGCCGACGATCTTGCGCGACTCCGGGATCAGACCCGCGAAGTTGCGGAAGGTGCACACGAACGCCGGTGACTGCTTGGCGAGTCCGACGAGGAGTTCCTCGGAGTCGACGGCCAGGTCGATGAGGTCGGTGCGGTTGGCACGGAGCCAGCCGGTCAGGTCGTCGGACGCGACACCCAGGGTGGCGATGAGGGTCCGCAGGTCGTCCTGGCGTTCGACGATGGTGTTCGTCGTCGTGCGCAGGGAGTCGAGCGCGTCGACCACGTCGGGCAGCGCCTCGGAGTAGGTCTGCGAGAAGCTGGCCAACCCCTCGAGGGTGCCCTCGAGTTCGGGCAGGTTCTCGTTGATCTCGCCGAAGATCTGGTCGAGTTCCTCCAGCGTCGTGCCCAGCTGTTCACCGCGGCCCGAGAGTGCCGACGACAGCGAGGTCAGCGTGGCGTTCAGATCCTGCGGCGGGATCGCCTCGAGGACCGGGAGCAGCTTGTCGAACAACTGCTGGATTTCCAGCGCGTTGCCGCTCTGGTCGGTCTGGATCGTCGCACCGTTGCTCAGCGTCGGCCCGGAGTTGTCCTCCGGCACCTGCAGGGCGACGTAGCGCTCGCCGAACAGGGTCTTCGGCAGGATGCGCGCGGTGGTCTCGGCCGACAGCGTCGACGCCTGATCGGGGTTGAGTCCCAACACGACTTCGACGGAACCGTCGGGTCCGGGCTTGACCTCGCGCACCTCGCCGACGGTCATGCCGCGGGCCTTGACGTCGGCGTTCGCCGGCAGCGCGTTGCCGGTCGAGTCGGTCAGCAACGTGACGTCGGTGAACTCGGTGAACGTCTTGTTGAACTTGGTGATCGTCAAGGTGAGGAACAACGCGACCACGAGGAAGAAGACGAGTCCGAGCAACCGTTTACGCAGCAGCGTCACGCTAACCTCCCACTCGCACGGTTGTCGTGGTGCCCCAGATCGCCAGGCCGAGGAAGAAGTCCAGGACCGCGATCAGCACCAGAGCCGCTCGAACCGCGTGCCCGACGGCCACGCCCACACCCGCGGGACCGCCCGAAGCGTAGTAGCCGTAGTAGCAGTGCACGAGGATGATCACGAACGCGAAGACCAGCACCTTGCCGAACGACCACAAGACGTCGGCCGGTGGCAGGAACAGGTTGAAGTAGTGGTCGTAGGAGCCGCCGGACTGGCCGTTGAAGACCGTCGTCACCACGCGGGAGGCGAGATACGCCGACAGCAGGCCGAGCACGTACAGCGGGATGACCGCGATGAAACCGGCGATCACTCGGGTCGACACCAGGAACGGGATCGACGGCACGGCCATCGTCTCCAGCGCGTCGATCTCCTCCGAGATCCGCATGGCGCCGAGCTGGGCGGTGAAGCCGCAACCGACGGTCGCCGACAGCGCGAGACCCGCCACCAGCGGCGCCACCTCGCGGGTGTTGACGTAGGCGGAGAGGAAGCCGGTGAGGGCCTGCGACCCGATCTGGTCGAGCGCGGCGTACCCCTGCAGGCCGACCACGACGCCGGTGAACCCCGACATCAGCACCATCACGCCGATGGTGCCGCCGATGACCGCGAGTCCGCCCGATCCGAACGCGACTTCGGCGAGCAGGCGCAGGACCTCGCGCGTGTAATGCACGATCGTCTTCGGCATCCACGCGAGCGTCCGGCCGTAGAACGACATCTGCTCGCCGGCGCCGTCGAGCACCTTCAGCGGCTTGCCCAGCTGCTTGCGGGCCTCGTACATGTAGTACTCGGGCCGGCTCTTGGCGATGGTCACACCGCCCCCACCTTCGGTCACGTCTAGCTCCCCTTCGGTGGGACGACCTGCAGGTAGACCGCAGTGATGATCAGGTTCGCCAGGAACAGCAGCAGGAACGTGATGACGACGCTCTGGTTGACCGCGTCACCGACGCCCTTCGGACCGCCCTTGGGGTTGAGGCCCTTGTACGACGCCACGACGCCGGCGAGCACACCGAAGATCGCGGCCTTCAGGGTCGAGACCCAGAGGTCGGGCAGCTGTGCCAGCGCACCGAACGACGCGAGGTAGGCACCCGGGGTACCGCCCTGGACGACGACGTTGAAGAAGTAACCACCACCGATGCCGATGACCGCGACCAGACCGTTGAGCAGCATCGCCACCAGGACCATCGCCAGCACACGCGGTACGACGAGGCGCTGGATCGGGTTGATGCCGAGCACCTCCATCGCGTCGATCTCCTCGCGGATGGTGCGCGAGCCGAGGTCGGCGGCGACGGCCGACCCGGCCGCACCCGCGATCAGCAATGACGTCACCAGCGGTGAACCCTGCTGGATGACGACGAGCACGCTGGCCGCGCCGGTGTAGGACTCCGCGCCGAGCTGCTTGATGAGCGAACCCGTCTGCAGCGAGACGATCGCGCCGAACGGAATCGCGATCAGGGCGGTGGGCAGGATCGTCACACTGGCGATGAACCACGCCTGCTGGATGAACTCCCGCCACTGAAACGGGCGCACAAAGGTCTGGCGTGCAACATCGACGAAGAGCTGAACGATATTGCCGGTCTGTGACAGGGCACCTGTCCCGGCTTGCGCGATTCGGTCGACGCCACGCGTGGTGGCACTGCTCATCCCTAGGGTGTCCGCCCTTCGTTCCCATCAGCACGATGGCTGGGCTTGGTCAGTGCATCACCGGGTGTGTGCCACTGTTCGGTCGGGGCATCGCTGCCGCCGTAGTCGATGACGTCGGTCTTGGAGTCCGCGACGGCGACGTTGCCCGGCGCGGTGGTCCACTCGCTGCCGGAACCGTTGTTGCCGGACGGGCCGTTGCCGTTCTCCATGTTGTCGGCGTGCGCGCGGCTCTCCTCGCGGATCTGGTCTTCCTGCTCCTGGCTGCGGCGGATCGCCTCCTGGGCGTTCTGGGGCAGGTCGGGCAGCATCGCGTGCACACGCTCGCGGTGCCGGGCGATCGCCTTGCGTTCGGGCATACCGGGATTGGGCTGCACCTGCGGAATGATCTCGGTGAAGTCCTCCTTGGTACCACCACCGGAGATACCCGCGGCCTGCATCGCCTCTTCCTGCTTCTGGACCGCCTCGTCCTTCTCCTCGGACATACCGATCGGACCGAACCGGTCACCGGAGAGGAACTGCTTGACCACCGGCTGCTCCGAGGTCAGCAACTGCTCACGCGGACCGAACATCACCAGCTCCTTGCGGAACAGCATGCCGATGTTGTCCGGGATCGTGCGCGCGATGTTGATGTTGTGGGTCACGATCAGGATCGTCGCGTCGATCTGGGCGTTGATGTCGATCAGCAACTGGCTGATGTAGGCGGTACGCACCGGATCCAGACCCGAGTCCGGCTCGTCGCACAGGATGATCTGCGGGTCGAGGACCAGCGCGCGCGCCAGCCCGGCACGCTTGCGCATACCGCCGGAGATCTCACCCGGGAGTTTGTCCTCGGCACCGGTCAGACCGACGAGGTCGATCTTCTCCATCACGATGTCGCGGACCTCGTTCTCCTTCTTCTTCGTGTGCTCACGAAGCGGGAACGCGATGTTGTCGAACAGGCTCATCGACCCGAACAGCGCACCGTCCTGGAACAGCACACCGAACAGCTTGCGGATCTCGTAGAGCTCTTTGGCCGAACACTGCGTGATGTCGGTCCCGTCGATGATCACCGACCCCTGCTCCGGATGCAGCAGACCGATCAGGGTCTTCAGGAACACCGACTTACCGGTACCCGACGGACCCAGCAGCGCCGAAACCTCCCCCTCCGGCAGGGTCAGAGTGACATCACGCCAGATGTTCTGCGAACCGAACGACTTGGTGAGTCCTTCGACGCTGACCTCAACACCCACAACTTCCTCCAGACGATCGCTGCCCCCGAGGCGGCCACGGTGTGACCGCGCACCAACCGGCGGCATTTGTGGTTGGGGTCACTCTAACCGACCCGTCCCCGCCCACAACGCCGCCGCGTGGTTCTCGGTGATGGCTGCGGGAAACCTACCGCCCGGTAACTCTCGCCGCGACGATGACAATATCCGATCGTTCGCGGTGAGGGAAGTCGGGCCGGCCCCTCGATGTGACGGCCGCCGCAGACCTGGGCTCCACCTGCGGAACACGATCCGACGGCCGATGACCACCCTCGAAGTCGATGGGCGGTGGCGTCGGAATGATGTCGGAAACGATATCGGGGGTTGCTCGGTCTCCGGCGTTAGCGCGGAGGTGCGGCTCAGGCAGCTGTGTGACCGAACTTCGCCAGCCACGGCCGCAAGAGACCGACGAGCTCGCCGGATTCCAGTGTCGCCCACGTCCAACGGATCACGACTATCCCTTGGGCGCGGAGGGCGTCCTCGCGCCGCTTCTCTCGGATCAACACATCCCGAGGGGATTCGCCCGGACCCACGAGTCCGTACTTCTGGAGACCGTCGAACTCGCCGATGATTCGTCCATCCCAGTCGAAGTCGGCCCGCGCCTCGCCGTGCGGCGTCTGGAACGTGTGCTGCAGGCGCGGCGTCGGCAGTCCGGCCAGAACCATCTGCGCTCGGCTCCACGACTCACCGACACTCTCGGCGCGCGCGTCGGCAACATCCAGCGCTTGACGTGCGACACCGACGTTGCGCCAGCCTGCGCGGCTGTCGACCATCGCGGACATCAGCCCAGGATCTGCCCCCATGCGCAGCGCCTGGTCGAAGACGACGAGCGCTTGAGCGAAGTCGCCGGACATGGCGATGTCCACCGCGGTGCGTTCGGCGCGGGTGACCAGGACACCTTCGACGACCACCGTCTCATCTCTGCCCAGTGGGCCGTTGTGGACGTGGCGGTGCCCACGGACGAACCCGCCGCTCGAACTCGACGGCTTGGTGAGGTGGACCGTCTCACGCTGAGGATGCAGTGTCGCGAGGCCGAGCAGAGCGGCAGCGGACTGATGGCTGAGGGTCGCGACACCGCGGTCTCGCGCGGAGGTGGCGACGGCGATCGACCGCTTCCGATAGAGCCTGTCGGCGCCGTCGGGGCCGTCGAACTCCGCCGACGCGGCGATCCACACGCCCGGCGCGAGACGGACGAGTGCTCCCCGTGCGACTGCAGTGGTGACCACGCCATCGCCGATACCCGCCCGGAGTGTCGCCTCTCGACGGATCAGCCCGTGGCGGTCGGTGGGAAAACTGTCAGCAGGGAACCAGGCCATGCGTCTTGGACGCAAACGACCCCGTCTCGGTTGCATCCCATTCCGGATTTCTCCCTGCGCACCGTGCGCCGAGCCCCCGGATCGAAGTCGCATGCGATGTCAGTCCGTCGGTGCGACTTCGATCGAGGTCGCACCGACGGATCGATGTCGCGTGCGACTTCAATCCGGGGAGACCGCCGGCCGAAGCCGCAGCAGGCCGACGAGTTTCGCCGCGGACCGAGGGCGAGGGACGCAGACAGCAGACAGCAACGAGCCCGGGACAGCGATGCTGTCCCGGGCTCGTGAAACGCTTGCGCGTGAGTCGGTCTTACTTGACCGAAACCTTGGCGCCGGCCTCTTCGAGCTTGGCCTTGGCAGCCTCGGCGGCCTCCTTGTCGACCTTCTCCAGCAGAGCCTTCGGAGCGCTCTCGACGAGGTCCTTGGCTTCCTTCAGGCCCAGGCCCGAGACGACCTCGCGGACGACCTTGATGACCTGGATCTTCTTGTCGCCGGCACCCTCGAGGATGACGTCGAACTCGTCCTGCTCGGCAGCGGCCTCGGCGCCACCGGCAGCCGGGGCACCGGCAGCGGCGACGGCGACCGGAGCCGCAGCGGTGACCTCGAAGACCTCTTCGAACTTCTTCACGAAATCGCTGAGCTCCAGCAGGGTCAGTTCCTTGAACTGATCGATGAGCTCGTCAGCGGTGAGCTTCGCCATGGTTGGCGTCCTTCCTGTCAGTCCCCGTACGGGGCTTTGGTGTTCATCCCCGTACGGTTCGGGGATTGGTGTGGTGCGGCGGACGACCTATTCGGTCTCGCCGGCTTCGTTCTTCTTCTCCTGCAGGGCCGCGGCCAGGCGCGCCACCTGCGAAGCCGGCTGGTTGAACAGACCGGCGGCCTTAGCCAAGTTGCCCTTCATGGCACCGGCGAGCTTGGCCAGCAAGACCTCACGGGTCTCAAGGTCGGCGATCTGCTCGATCTCGGCAATGGACAGCGCGCGGCCGTCCATGTACCCGCCCTTGATGACCAGCGCCTTGTTGTCCTTGGCGAACGTCTTGATCGCCTTCGCGGCCACGACCGGCTCACCTTCGATGAAGGCGATGGCGGTCGGACCGGTGAACAGCTCGTCGAGCCCTTCCACGCCCGCCTCAGCAGCGGCACGCTTCACCAGGGTGTTCTTGGCGACGGAGTAGGTTGCACCCTCACCGAGGGAACGTCGCAACGTGCTGATCTGGGTGACGGACAGGCCACGGTATTCCGTGACAACCGTCGCCGTGGAGCTCTTGAACTGCTCCGCGATCTCCGCAACTGCGGCGACCTTTTCGGACTTGGCCATACTTCGCCTCCTCTCCTCGTCACTATGAGTTGGTCGAGTCCAACAAGAGAGCGACGGGCATCGGGAGGCGATCGAGGGCGGAGATGACAAACGCCCCGGCACACAGGCACGGGGCGTGAACGCACACACTGTTCGTGTGGAGCGACATTCCTCGTTCATCCTGCGTGGGCCGGCGACCTCGTCGCGCCTTCGTCCGGGAGATCCCGACGACCAACGGTCTCTGGTTGAACCGATACGACGCACGGGTGTGCATCACATCGACGACTAGGCTACGCGGACGTGGACGAACAATCCAAATCGTCGGACCTGCGGGACCCCAACGCCCGCGCACAGGCCGCCGCGGATGCCATCTACGACCGGCACCTGCAGCGGGCCTTTTGGCTGCCGGGGACACGTGCCGGAGCCGTCGCCTGGCCAATCGGGCGCGTGCAGGCCCAGTTCGGATCCTGGCATTACTGGTGGCAGGCACACCTCGTCGACCTGCTCGTCGACGCCGCGATCCACCGCGTCGGGTCGGACCGCTCCTTCGACCCCGACGTCGCCGACGACGCCAACCGGCTGCTGCGCGGCATCCGGGTCCGCAACGGCGGCCGCTGGACCAACAACTATTTCGACGACATGGCGTGGCTGGGACTGGCCATCGAACGCGCCGACCGGCACCTGCACCTCGACCATGCGAGCGGACTCCGTGTCCTCGCCGCGCAGATGCTCGACGCCTGGGTGCCGGCGGACGGCGGCGGCATCCCCTGGCGCAAGGCCGATCAGTTCTTCAACGCACCGGCCAACGGCCCGGCCGCGATCCTGCTGGCCCGCACCGGCCACGTCGAACGCGCCGTGGCGATGTGCGACTGGATGGACGCCAACCTCGTCGATCCCGACACCCACCTGGTCATCGACGGCCTCAAGAAGCTCCCCGACGGTTCGCTGAAGCCCGAGACCGGCACCTATACCTACTGTCAGGGCGTCGTGCTGGGCGCCGAACTCGAGGCGTTGCGGGCGACCGGAGATCGCCGGCACCTCGACCGGCTGGCCCGGCTGCTCGGCGCCGTCGAACGCCACTCCTGCACCGACGGCGTGATCAACGGCGGGGGTGGCGGCGACGGCGGCCTCTTCCACGGCGTACTGGCCCGCTACCTCGCACTCATCGCCACCGACCTGCCCGAGGTCGACGGGTCGGATGAACTCCGTACGCGGGCAGCCCGGATCGTGACCCGTAGCGCGGACGCCGCATGGGCCCATCGCACCGAGGTCGCCGGACGGGTGATCTTCTCCAGCGACTGGCGACGAACCGCGGTGATCCCGACCGACGCCGGCACGAAAGCCCAGTTCGTGGCAGGCGCCGTCAATCCCTCGGAGGTCCCGGAGCGGGATCTGTCGGTGCAGTTGTCGGCGTGGATGGTGCTCGAGGCGGCGGCCGCCATCGACCTGGGTTTACCTGAATGTGACCAGGAACACACACGGCCATGACCAAAAGACGCCACCTCGTTAGCCATCCGATACCGCCGCTGAGTTATCCTTCAGCGACTACGTGAAGTGACCTGGACCACACTGTAATCCGCAGCCAGCGGACGGGCCGGGACGCAAGCGACCGACACGACGGGGTGTCGGTGTCCACCCGGCCGTCTCGATCCGTGCAACAACTCGCGGGTGCGACACCTCATCCCAGGCAGGGTGATGCACCATGACGTACCAGCTGGATCCCACACAGCCGCGCTCCCGTGTCGCTCCGTCGACGCGAACCCGCACCACTGGTGCGCCGCATTTCGGCACGCTCCCCCTCGGCGATCCCACCGGCGGCGCCGACGGTCTCCGCTGGCGCGAGCAGGTCGACGGCAAGCAGCTCTACCCGCGCGTCGTCATCGACCGGAACGTCTCCATCACCATGAGCGACGGCGTGGTCCTGCGCGCCACGGTCATCCGGCCCGCCAACCGGTTCGGGCAGACGATCCTCACGCCCTATCCCGCGGTCATCAACATCAACCCGTACAACCGCGCGGCCATCGACTTCATCGACCAGACCCTCCACGCCCCCGTCCTCGGCAAGGCACTGCACACCGCATCCCGGTCGATGGACGCGACGGGCACGGCCCTCGAGGGACTCACGACGCTGACACAGACCCTGTCGGGCGGGGTCTTCGACGTCTTCGGCATCAATCGCAACCTGGTACGCAGCGGGTACGTGCAGGTCGTCGTCGACGTCCGCGGAACCGGCGCGAGCCTGGGCAAATGGCAGATCCTCGGTCCTCGCGAGCAGCAGGACTCGGTGGAGGTCATCGACTGGGTGACCGAGCAGGAGTGGTGCGACGGGACCGTCGGGATGGCGGGCTGGTCGTACTCCGCCATCAACTCGCTGCAGGCCGCCGACAAGCGGCCCGCCGCACTCAAGGCCGTGTTCGCCGTCGAGGGGTGCGACGACCTGGTGCGCGACATCTACATCACCGGCGGCATGCCGTCGGCCTTCATCCCGGTGTGGCTGTCCGCGGTCAACATGCTCAAGTGGGTTCCCAACCCCGCCAACGTGATCCGCGACCTCGTGCGCGGTGACGCGGTGCGCTGGGCGATCGATCGGGTGAAGTCCCCGGCCACCGAGATCCCCTCGCTGCTGTGGGGATTCCTCACCGCACGCGATCCCCGCATCTTCGACGACCCGTACTTCGACGACCGCGACCCGATCGTCGACCGCATCGAAGCTCCCACCTTCACCGTCGGTGCCTGGCATGATCTGTTCGGCCGCAGCGCAACCGGGGTGTACGAACGCCTGCAGATGGAGCCGGGCCGCAAGCAGATGATCGTCGGCGACGGCTATCACCTCGACGTGGGGTCGGGATACGGCGGCAAGTTCGCTCCACCGCGCCTGGACGTCCTCGAACGCGCGTGGTTCGACCGCTGGCTCAAGGGGCACCGCAACGGGATCGAGTACTACGGGCCGGTCACCATGCTGCAGCAGGGCGGGGCGTGGACCGCGGGCCAGAGCTTCCCCCGTCCCGGGGTGGCCCCGACGCGGCTCTACCTGACTGCCGAATCGTCGTCGACCGCCGACCATTGCGTCCATGACGGTTCGCTGAGCACCACTCCCGCACAGGGTGTTTCGTCCCTACACGTCCGGCCCGACACCCGGGGGCTCCGGTCCCGGGACATGACCCAGGTGACCGCGGGAGCGACGCTGGCCCTCGGCGCGGACTTCGCCCGGGACGCGCGATACCAGGAGCGGGGCGCGTTGTCGTTCACCACGGAGCCGGTCGGAGAGGCCACCCCGATCAGCGGCGCCATGAACTTGCGCCTCAACGTCGCCACCACGGCACACGAGGCCGTCTGGGCGGTGACCGTGAACGACGTCGCTCCCGACGGTACGTCGGTGGTGCTGACCAACGGTGCGCTGTCGGCGTCGAATCGCGCACTGGACCAATCGAAGTCGACGTACGCCGACGACGGCAGCCTGCTCTCGGCGCACCACTATCTGTCCCGCAAGCGCAAGCTGCCGGTGCCCGCCGACGAACCGATCCGCCTCGACGTCGATCTCGTCCCCACCGACGCGGTCCTGCAGCCGGGCCATCGGCTCCGGGTCGACGTCTACGCCGCGAGCCTGCCGCGCTACCTGACGCTCGTGCCCGACCTCATCAAGGCACGCGGACGCCGACACCAGCGTCTGGTCCTCGACCCCGACCACCCGAGCCATCTGACGTTGCTGGCCGGCGACGGGCTGCGCTGAGGTCGTTCACCCCACCCCGGAATCCGACAGCACGACGCGATAGACGAACGCGGCTTCGGGCCCCAGTACGAGCCCGACGAGTTCGATGAGCGTCAGCACGAATCCGCGCCCGTGAGCCGGGCCGGTCGTGCCGTCGAGGTGATGGGCGAGCTCGTGCAGCACCACCAGTTCACGCAGCGCCCAGCGTCCGTCGGCCGCGGACGGGATGGCGATCTCGGCGGCGACCGGCACACCATTGGATCTGCGAACCCGCGCCGCGTAGTGGGCGGACCGCTGGCCGCGCCGTTCGCGGACCGATACCGGGTGCGACGCGCGCTCGAAACTCGACCGCACACCCGGCAGCGCGAGCACGCGGCCCACGTAGTCGTCGACGGCGTCGATCGAGGCGAAGCGCGCCTCCGCGGGGAGGGTGACCTCGGTGCCGGCGAGTTGCACCGTCCGTGACGACGACACGTTGTCGAACAGGCGATGCACGAGGTGCTCGGCCTCATAGAATCGTGCGCGCCCGGTGTCCCGTTCACTCACGGCATCGCCGATGATGAGAGACCCGGCGCCGGGAGCGAAGCGAGCGGGCCGAGGAGCCACGGCGCCGGGAGCGAAGCGAGCGGGCCGAAGCGCACCCCGGAGCCGATGGGAGACTTCATGCGCCGTCCCGACCTCGATGCCGTACGCGAGCGCGTGATGCGACTGCCCGGCGCCTCCCTGATGCTCCGCATCGTCATCGACATGGCTCGGGGTAATCTCACGGACCGGTCGATGACCCTGGCCGCGCAGGCCTTCACCTCGATCCTCCCGGTCGTGATCCTGGTGCTCACCCTGCCGGGCGCCAGCGTCGTCGACGACGCACTGACCCAGCTCGGTATCCCCGTCAGCAGTCTCGACACGCCCACGATCGACGACCCGACCTCGGCGACGACCTTCGGCATCGTCGGTGCGCTGATGACCATCGCCGGCGCCACCTCCCTGTCCCGTGCTCTCGGCCGAATGTATGTGTCGATCTGGGACGTCGCCAAACTGCCGTGGAGCAGCTTCTGGCGATGGGTCGTCGTCGTCTTCCTCATCCCCGCCGCGGTCACCGTGCAGGGTCTGTCCACCGGAGTGGAGGCCACCTCGCTGTTCGGCATGCACATCGGCGATCGGGGCGTCCTGGGAATCGGGCTCATCGTCGCCGTGACCGTGTTGATCTGGTCGGTCACCTTCACCGCGATCCCGCGGCTCCTGGTGTCGTCTCAGGTACCGATGAAGCTGCTCGTCCTCAACGGCCTCGGTACCGGCATCCTCATCACCGCCCTGCTCGCCGGCAGCCGCGTCGCACTGCCGACGCTCGCGGCGGGCACCATCCGCAGCTACGGCACCCTCGGTGTCGTCTTCGTCGCGATCAGCTGGATGTTCGTGTTCGCGCTGATCCTCGTCGTCACCGCCATCGTCGTGCACGCCGTGGCAACGGACGAGGGTCGTCTGGGCCGGTGGGTGCGGCGGTGGGCCGGCACACCGACACCGTTCGTCCCGCACCCGTCTGCATCCTGGTACGACCGGCCTCCCGGGAGTCCGGTGGACGCCCCGCCCACGCGCGTGGAGCCCTAACCCTCCAAAGCGCCACGCGCACCGCCGAACTCGCGGTCGGCACCGATCTTCGCGCGACGTCCCGCGCGGTCGCCGGCGCGGCGTGCGGCCTCCGAGTAGCCGGCCGAGGCGCTCGACGGACGCCACGTCCCGCGGGCGCTCGACTCGGTCCGGTAGAAGTCGGTGACCTCGATCTCCTTGTTGCGCAACGCGACCGCCGTCGAGCGCGTGGTCTCCCCGGAGTCGCGTTCGGCGGCCAGGGCCTCCGCACGCGCCGCGTCGCGGGCCTCGGCGAGACGCTTGCCGATGCGTTCGGCGAACGCCGACTGGAAGTTGAGCCGCGCCGTGATCGGCGACAACGGCTTCTCCTCGATCACCCGCCGGGCTCGCCACCCGTTCCCGCGGGTGACGACCCGCGCGAACGTCTCGCCCTTGTAGGCACCCGACCGCAGGTAGGCGTCGCTGGCCGCGACCATCTGCACGATCAGCGACGTGTAGAGGGCCTCGCAGGCGTCGATGTCGGCTTCGTACCCGTAGGCGAGCACGAAGGTCGAGTTGCTCGCCACGTCGACGGTCACGTCGTTGGCGGCGGTGATGGCAACGAAGAGCTGCACATAGGTCCGCAGTCCGCGTTTGCCGGGCTCGCCGATCGCGATCTGTCGACTGATCGGGGTGACCTTCTTGCGCGCCGCGGGGTCGTGGGCCCGCGCCACCGCCAGGTCGATCGACGACGCCGTTGCGAGCCGCTGGGCGGCCTGCATGAAGGTCTCGGCCTCGTGCTCGTTGTCGGTGTTCTCCGCTTGACGGAGAAGGGCGGAGATCCGGGTGAGCAGCTTGTCGTCGCGCATGTAACTCAGACTATCCAGCGGCCCGATCGGTTCCATCTGAGCGCGAATTGCCCCGAGACAACGTCTCGGCAACCCGCAGGAGGAGGGTGCAGGCGGCGATCGCGACCCCGGCCCACAACCCGGCGACACCCCAGTGACGTTCTGCGAAACCGCCGCACACCGCGCCCAGGACGAACACCGGCCACATCCAGAACACCGCCAGCCACGCCCACGGTCGATCGGTACCCAGCGAGGCGACCAGCTCGTGCGCGGACTTCACCAGCGTGCCGGTGACGTACGTCAAGCCGCCCGGCACCGCCGACGTGTGCGACAGCGCCGAGTTGATCGCGCCGGTCGCCGTCGCCACCACGATCATCCCGGCCGTCGGCGACGCGGTCAGCGCGACAACGGTGCCGGCGAGAAGCGTCACCGTCACGGCCACGAGAACCCAGACCGGCGAGTGCTGTCCGCCCCAGCGACCGAGTGCCGCGCCGCCCACGGCCCCGCCGAAGAAGGCCGCGACGAGTCCGGCGACGATCGCGATCGTCGACCACCGGCCCGCGGCGGTCGACGCTCCCAGGATCGTCGAGTTGCCGGACATGAACGCGACGAAGCTGCCCTTGAGCACGACGAACGCGATGGCGTCGATGAGCCCGGCCAGGAACAGCAACGCCGCCGCGATCGCGATGTCCGGGTGGTTGCTGCTCAGGTACTTGTCGAGTCGGACCGCCATGGGCACGAATCTAACGCCTGCGTGCCGGTCGGGATGGTCGGCGGACCAGGTCAATCGTCCGGTGCCCAGCAGGCGATGTCCTCGGCTCGGATCGGCCGGGCGGAGACGGCCCGCTGGGTCATTCGCAACGCATTGCCGAACGGGTCCCGGAACGCACAATCGGTGCCGTAGGGCTGGTCTTCGGGGTCCTGGGTGAACTCGACGCCGCGTGCGACGAGCGCCGCGTGGGTGCCGCGGCAATCGTCGGTCGACAGGATCGTCACCGGCATCGCCCCCTGCGTCACGAGGTCGCGGATCTTCGCGGCGGTCTCGTCGGAAAGCGCGGGCGGCCCGGGCTTCTCGAGCAGGATGAGCCGGTCGGGTTGACCGGGCGGCGCGATCGTCAACCACCGCATGAAACCCATGTCGACGTCGGTGTCGACCGTGAAACCGAGTGTGCCGACGTAGAAGTCGAGTGCGACGTCCTGATCGAGGACGTAGACGGAATGGATACCGATGCCGTTGATCATGCGCCCGACGATACGACCGGCGGCCCGGCCGGCGCTTCTCCGAAATCGCTCACTTCGGCCGCTCGCGGGACCCCGGTGGCAGCATCGCTCGGCCTGGTCCACCGGCGCACGAAGCAACCGGGAACGGGAATCGGAGCGACACGCTGCCGGTAGGCCGTGGGACTGGAGCCGACGATTCGGCTGAACGTCCGGCCGAACGTGCCAGGACTGTCGTAGCCGACCAGCAACGCGACGTCGAGCACCGGGACGTCGGTGGTCCGAAGGAGGGCACAGGCCCGCTCGATGCGCCGACGCTGCAGGTAGCGGTGCGGCGTCTCCCCGAACACGGCCCGGAACCGGCGGATGAAGTGCGACGGCGACATCAGCGCGATGCGGGCGAGCGTTGCGATGTCGAGGTCGTCGGCGTAGGAGCGGTCGATGGCGTCGCGCGCACGGAGCAACCGGCGGTTCTCGTCCTCGACCTGAGTGAACACGTCACCCAGTGTGACGCACGCTCAGTGCTTCTCGCAGGCGATGCCGTCCCCGTCGCGGTCGCTCTCGGAGTTCGCCTCGTACAGTTCGTCGTCGACGGTGAACGTCGTGACCGGCGTACCCGACGTCGAGTCGACGGCGCCGGTCTTGCCGACACCGTGCGGGTAGTCGCCGCGCAGCTCGGTGCAATTGCCGTAGTCGGTTGCCGCCGAGGCGGGTGCCGCCACCATCAGCGGAGCGACCGTCATCGACGCCGCGGCCAGGAATCCGAGAACCATCTTTCGCGAGCAACGCATCGTGCTTGACCTTCTTCGTAGTGTCCCCCGACACCTCAACGTGACTAGGTGACACTACGGGTTCCGGCCGGCGAAAAGCGCATGCGACGCGAAGATTGGTCCGGCCGACGGACACGCCGTCGGCCGGACCCGGGATCGGAAGGCGCGGGGTCAGCGGCGGGGTTGCTCCTTGAGCAGGACGTTGCCGGTCGGGATGCCGCCGAGGATGTACGTCGTACCGGTGTAACCGTTCTTGGTACGCCGATACTCGACCCGTTGGTACCACTGCACGGGCGGGTCCGCGGTCAACGCGACGACGCCACCACTCTTCGTGTGCTGGATCTGCTGACGCGACAGATTCCACGGTCCGAGTCCGTAGTAGTCGGTGTACAAACCGTTGCCGATGACCCGGACGTTCGACTCCGGGGTCGGGATGACCCCGTAGATGAGCTGCTGATGTTTGTAGTTACCCGGCTTGATCTTGGCGTCGGAATCACCCGCGCCCACGGCCAATCCGAATACTGCTGTTCCGGCGATCAACGCCCCCGCTATCAATCTCTTCACGACGGCAGACGCTAGCAGCGTCGACGTCGGGTTCCATCTCGCTTTCCACAGCCTGCCACGAGCCTGCCATTCGACAACGCGTATTGGTACAGTCCGGCCAGGCAACCACCGACAGCGGGGGAACGATGAGCAGGAACGACGTCGAGTTCGATTCGTCCGGGACGACATGCCGGGCCTGGTGGTACCGGCCCGAGGGAACCACTCCGGCACCGGTCATCGTGATGGCACACGGGCTCGGTGCGGTCCGGCGGATGCGCCTGGACGCGTTCGCCGAGCGTTTCACCGCCGCGGGATACTCGTGCCTGGTGTTCGACTACCGCCACTTCGGTGACAGCGACGGCGAACCGCGACAGCTGCTCTCCATTCGCCGCCAACTCGACGACTGGGCCGCGGCAATCGCCTTCGCCCGAACACTCAGCGGTGTCGACACCTCACGGATAGTGCTGTGGGGCACGTCCTTCGGCGGCGGACACGTCCTGGTCGCGGGCGAACGCGACGGCCGGGTGGCCGCGGTGATCTCCCAGTGCCCCTTCACCAGTGGAACAGCCTCCACCGCCGCCCTGGGGGTGGTGTCCGGGGCGAAGGTGACCGTGCGCGCGCTCGCGGATCTGGCGGGTTCGGCACTGGGCCGTCCGCCGGTCACCGTCGGCCTCGCCGGTGCGTCCGGCTCGGCCGCCCTGATGACGGCACCCGACGCGGTGTCGGGATACCTGCCGCTGGTGCCCGACGACCTGGAGTTCATCAACGAGGTCGCCGCGCGGGCCGGTCTCGCCATCCCGCTGCACACGCCTGGTCGGGCATTGCGAAAGCTCACCTGTCCCACGCTCGTGTGCATCTGCGACGAGGACACCGTGGCGCCGGCCGGACCGACTGCCCGGTACGCCCGCCGCGCCCCGGCAGCGCGAGTGATTCGTTATCCGGCAGGACATTTCGACATCTACGTCGGCGCCGACTTCGAGCGGGTGGTCGCCGATCAGCTCGAGTTCTTGCGCGGGACCGTCCCCGTGTGACGTCAGAACCCGAACCGCGCCTGCATCCCGCGCAGCGTTTCCGCCGATGCCAGCAGACCCGCCCGCTCGGAGTCCGACAGCGGGACATCGAGCCGGGTCTGGGCACCACCGCGGTCGACGACGGTCGGCAGCGAGAGGCACACGCCGTCGAGCCCCTCGATGCCGTCCGCCCTCGTCGACACCGGCAGCACCCGGTGTTCGTTGTTCAGGATCGCCTCGACGATGCGCGTCGAGGCCAGACCGATCGCGTAGTTCGTCGCCCCCTTGCCCTCGATGATGGTGTACGCGGCATGTACGACCTCGTGGTGAATACGTTCGCGCGCAACGGCGTCCATCGCCGGACGGCCGGGCAGCGGCGTCCACGAGGTGAGCGGCACGCCCCCGATCGACGCCGAACTCCACAGCGGGATCTCACTGTCGCCGTGTTCGCCGACGATGTAGGAGTGCACGCTCTGCACCGCGACCCCGCAGTGCTGCGCGATCAGGAATCGCAGCCGGGACGAGTCCAGCACCGTGCCCGAGCCGAAGACCTGGTGCGGTGACAGCCCGCTGATCTCCTGGGCGGCGTAGGTGACGATGTCGACGGGATTGGTGACCATCACATAGATCGCGTTCGGGGCCACCGCCAAGACCCCGGGGAGGATGGCGCGTGTCAGACCGATTGTCGCCTCGGCCAATTCGAGGCGCGACTGCCCGGGCTTCTGCTTCGCGCCGGCGGTGAACACGACGACGTCGGCGTCCGCACACACCGACACGTCGTCGGATCCGATGATGTCCGCGCGGGGCACGAACTCGAGGCCATGCGACATGTCGAGCACCTCGGCGGTCACCTTGGCAGCGTTGATGTCGAGGAGGGCGATGGTCCGTGCGACACCTCGGATGAGGGACGAGTAGGCGATCGCGGTGCCCACCGCACCCGCCCCGATGATGGCCAGCTTCGTGTCTCGTACGTCCATCGCTTCACCGTTTCCGCGTCGGGTTCATCGATCGTCGGCCCCCAGCGTAGGTGCTCGCGTGTCGGCTGTCCGGGCACCGATGTCGCGCATCGTTGCGCCCAGAACCACGAACTGCGACATCTGACTCAGGTGTAGCGAATCGTTGTTGGTATGTTCAGCCCCGAGAACGGTCACACCCGCACACGTGGGTGTCAGGGAACCCGGTGTGAATCCGGGACTGGCGCGCAACGGTATGGGGGACGGATTCGGCGCGGACACCGGGGCGACCCGGGAAGGCGCCGGCGCCACGATCCCGAGTCCGATTACCGGCCGTTCTCGCTCGAGTCCATCGTGTATCTCGCGCACAGATACCCAGACCGATAGGCAGTACCACCCGTGTCCCGTCGTACCGACGGCACGACCGAGAGCGCGACCGCCCCGTCGGTCCGGCGACTCCCGGCGACGCCGCTAGCCGCAGTACTGTTCGTCCTCACCCTTCTCAGCATCGCCCTGGCCACCGCTTTCGGCGCGGAGACCATCCCCGTCGGCGACGTGTGGCACACCGTCGTCGGCCGAATGACCGGGGCCGAGCTCGACTCCGCGCACGCCGTCATCATCTGGGATCTCCGGTTGCCCCGGTCCGTGCTGGCCGCGCTGGTCGGAGCCGGGCTGGCGCTGGCCGGCGCACTCATGCAGGCCCTGGTCCGCAACCCGCTGGCCGAGCCGTATCTGCTGGGTGTGTCCGCCGGCGCGGCGGTCGGGGCCACCGCGGTGATGACCCTCGGCGTGCTCGCGGGACTGGGAGTCTGGGCGCTGTCCGGCGGGGCGCTACTCGGCGCGCTGGCCGCCACCGTCACGGTGTACCTGGTGGCCCGCGCCCAGGGCGGGCTGACCGCGCTGCGACTCATCCTGTCCGGGGTGGTGTTGTCCTCGGCGTTCATGGCGTTGTCGTCGCTGCTGGTGTTCACCGCCGCCGACCCGCACGCCGCCGACAACGTGATGTTCTGGATGCTCGGCAGCGTCGCGGGCGCCACCTGGGCGAAAGTGCAGATCGCCGGGGCGGTCGTGCTGGTCACCGTCGTGGCCATGCTCGCCATCCACTCCTGGCTCGATGCCTACGCGGCCGGCACCGACACCGCGACGTCGCTGGGCGTGCCGGTACGCGCGATGCGCAACGCGCTGTTCGGTGTCCAGGGTCTCCTGGTCGGCGTGCTCGTCGCGGTGGCGGGCGGCATCGGCTTCGTCGGTCTGATCGTCCCGCACGCGGCGCGGCTCCTGGTCGGCGCCACCCACCGCGCGATGTTGCCGGTGGCGGTCTGCGGCGGTGCGCTCTTCCTGGTGTGGGTCGACGTGATCTCGCGGGTGGCGGCCGCACCGCGCGAGATGCCGCTGGGCATCGTGACCGGACTGATCGGGGCACCGATCTTCCTGTTCCTCATGGGACGACGCCAGTACGTGTTCGGGGGAGGCTCGTGACCGACCCCGCCCGCGCATCGTCGATGTCGTTGCGCGCGAACGCGCTTGCGTGCCGTCGAGGTGGCCGCGTCGTACTGCGGGATGTCGATCTCGCGGTCCCCGCCGGCACCCGACTGGCCATCGTCGGGCCCAACGGTTCCGGCAAGACCACCCTGCTGCGCACGCTGTGCGGTCTCGAACGCCCGGCCGCCGGCACCGTCGAGGTGAACGGAGACGACCTCCACCGCATCCCCTCGCGACGCCGCGCCATGTCGATGGCGGTGGTCGGCCAGGAGGAACAGCCCTCCGCGGAGCTGACGGTCGCCGAGGCGGTCGGCCTCGGCCGGACCCCGTACCGGTCGGCCTGGTCCACCGGGAGTTCCGACGACAAGACGGTGGTCGATCGCGCGTTGATCCAGGTCGGGCTCGACGGCTGGGGCACCCGCTCGTGCACCCAGCTGTCCGGCGGCGAACGGCACCGCGTCGTCCTCGCCCGCGCGCTCGCTCAGCAGACCCCGATCCTGGTGCTCGACGAACCCACCAATCACCTGGACGCCGCCTGGCGACTACGACTGATGGAGATCCTCGACGAGCTCGACGCCACCGTGGTCGCGGCGATGCACGACCTCGACCTGGTGTTGCGTCACTTCGACTCCGTCGCAGTGGTTTCCGACGGTGGTGTCATCGTGCACGGACCACCCGTCGAGGTGCTGACGCCGGCTCTGCTGGCCGACGTCTTCGAGGTGTCCGGCACCGTCGTCGACCATCCATCGACGGGCCTGCCCCATCTGCTCCTGAACACTCCCACCACCACACCCGCCCCCAGCGCTCTGACGAAAGACATCCCGTGAGAGGACATCCTTTGACCATACGTACGTCCCGAGTCCACCCGACCGTCGCCATCGTGGCGGCGACACTGATCCTGGGAACTGCCACCGCCTGCGGTGCCGACAGCACCGCAGCGTCGGAAAGCACTGTCACCATATCGAATTGCGGAGCCGACGTCGCCTTCCCGCAACCCCTCGACCGGTTGTTCGTCAACGACGGCGGCATGATTGCGATCGCACTCGCCGCCGGTGCCCGTGACAACATGGTGGCGGTCAGCGCGCTCGCCCGGGACAAGGACATCCTGCGGCTGGAGTACGGACCCCAGGTCGACACCCTGAACGAGGTCGCGACCGAACGTCCCACCCTCGAGAACATCGTCGCGGCGAAACCCCAAGTGCTGTATGCCGGATACAACTACGGCATGAGCGAATCGCGCGGGATCACACCCGAGATCCTCGCCGGACACGGCATCGACGTGTACCAGTTGTCCGAGGCGTGCCGGCAGACCGAGGGCGAGGCGCAGCGCGGCACCATGGACCCGTGGGTCGCGCTCGACACCGATCTGCGCAACATCGGCACCCTCACCGGCAATCCCGAGCAGGGCGCCGCCGCGGCCGACGAGGTGGCCGACCGCCTCGAGAAGCTGCGCGCCGCACGACAACCCACCGCGAAACCGACGGTCTTCGTCTTCGACAGCGTATCGGACACCATCTTCTCCTCCGGGTCCTTCGGCGGCCCGCAGGGCATCATCGACGCCGCGGGCGCGCGCAACGCGACCGAGGACATCGAGGACACCTGGACCGCCGTGAGCTGGGAACGCCTCACCACCGCGGACCCCGACGTCATCGTGTTCGTCGACTATCCCGGCCAGTCGGTCGACGAGAAGATCGCCGCCCTGCGTTCCAATCCGGCGAGCCGGAACCTGAAGGCCGTGCGCGAGAACCGCTTCGTGAACCTGCCGTACGCGATGTGGGTGTCGAGCCCACTCAACATCGACGCCGCCGAGATCATGCGCGGCGTTCTCGAGAACCACGGCCTCGCACCGGAATCCGGTATCACCCCGTCCCTGGATGTCGCGCAATTGGACCTCGGGGGCAACAACTGGCTGGAGTGAGTCGCGGGACGCCCCGTTGAACACGTGGGGCCGCGGCGATCGTCATGCCGCCGCCCCACGGAGAAGTCGGTGGACCCCTACCACGAGGCACCGACAAGTTACCGGCTCCGAATAGCGTTGCACAACATCAGTTTTGGCTTGCAATGCGCTCGCACCGGTGTACACTCGAACGTACATTCGCGGCAACGGTTCTCGGGGGGTGACCATGTCTGACGAACAAGCGTCGCGGCGACCGCGTGCCCTCGAGTTGGTGGCCGACCTGCACCGCATCCTCGGTGAGTTGCAGACCGTGGACCTGTCGCCGTGTACCGATGCCGAACTCGCTGAAGTGGCCGCGGAGACCGAGCGCGCCATCGCGCGTCTGACCGTCGCCGGTGACCGGCAGATCGATCAGGCCGTCGCTCGCGACCTGCCCCGCAAGGCCGGCTGCCGCACCCTCATGCAGTACATGACGCACCGGCTGCGGGTGTCGAACCCGATGCGCCGCCGTAAGCAGATGGACGCCACCGCCCACCGGACCAGCCTCGGTGGCGAGGTCCTCCCACCCGAGTACCCCTGCCTTGCGGAAGCTTTCGCACAGGGCGCGGTCGGCACCGCGCACGTGCAGGCCACCCTCGATGTCCTCGACCGCATCCCGGTCGCCGTCGACCACGACATCAAGGTCGCCGCCGAGCGACAGATGGCCGAGATCGCCGAAGCCCACACCCCCGCCGAGATCACCCAGCTCGGTGCGCGGCTGCTGGCCCACCTCGACCCCGACGGCACACTGGCCGACGATTCGGAACGCAAGAGGCGCCGCGGCCTGTGGATCGGTCGGCAACGCGCTGACGGGACCGCAAAGATCTCGGGCACGCTGACTCCCGAACTCGCCGCCCGGTTGTCGATGATGTTCGCCGTGTGGGGCAAACCTGGACTGAACAACTCCGACGACCCGCAGTCGCCACGCGGGCCGGCCGGCACCGCCGACCCCGACGCCCTGACCGCCGCAGCCGACCGCGACGGTCGCACTCTCGCCCAAACGAATCACGACGCCCTCGACGCCGCCCTGGCCGCAGGCTTCGCCGACGGAACACTGGGAACCTCGCACCGAGGCCTGCCCGTGCAACTGATCGTCAAAGCCGACCTCGGGGACCTGATCCGAGAAGCCGGACTCGCCACCACCGCCACCGGCACCCTGCTGCCCATCCGGGACTTGATCGCGATGGCCGGTGACGTCCAACCATGGTTGGCGATCTTCAAAGACGCCACCACCGTCCCCCTGCACTTCGGACGGGGCAAACGACTGGCCACCCGCGAACAACGTCTCGTCTCCTTCGCCCGCCCCGACGGGGAAGTGTGCTCGGCACCCGGGTGTGATCAGCCCGCCACCCACATCGAGCTTCATCACGCCGAACGAGACTGGGCCAAGGGCGGACTCACCGACATCGATGACCTCGCCCCCGCCTGCCCCCGTCACAACCGGATGGTCGGCGACCAACCCGGCCAATACACGACCCGCATCGAACGGTCCGGACACGACGAAGGCCGCTGCCTGTGGCGGTTGAACGTCGAACCCGGCGCCCCGCCCAACCCCGAACGCCTCAACCGCCGACCCGACATACCCCGGCGGTTCGCCCAACACCTGAACACCGTGCGCAACGAGATCCACGGGCCACCACCCCGAGGGTTTCGCAGGCTCGATCGCCGGACCCTTCGTGACGCGCCCTCCGCAAGCTCCGGGCGCTCCTCAGGGAGCAGGGCTGACGCGCCCTCCGCAAGCTCCGGGCGCTCCTCAGGGAGCAGGGGGCCCGGCGATCAGTCACGCCCCGATGCCGTCGGCTACGGCGTCCGCGGGCGGCGCCTCGAACTCGCCTACCGAGAACTGGTCCATCCGCGAACACCGCCGGAGCACCTCACCACCCCACCGCTGACCCCGGTCGAAGCAGAACTCGCACGCATACTCACCGACCACGCGTGATTGCACACAACACGAGGGGCCCGGCATCGGAATGCCGGGCCCCTCGTGGGTGTCAGTGCGCCTGATCAGATCAGGCCTGCGGTGCCTCCGCGAAGTTGCGGGTGACCGCCGGGTCGACCGGGATGCCCGGGCCCGTCGTCGTGGAGACGGTGACCTTCTTGATGTAGCGGCCCTTGGCGGCCGACGGCTTGGCGCGCATGATCTCGTCGTAGGCAGCGCCGTAGTTCTCGGCCAGCTTGGCCGGGTCGAACGAAGCCTTGCCGATGACGAAGTGCAGGTTCGCAGCCTTGTCGACGCGGAAGTTGATCTTGCCGCCCTTGATGTCGTTGACAGCCTTGGTGACATCGGTGGTCACGGTGCCCGTCTTCGGGTTCGGCATCAGGCCGCGGGGTCCGAGGACACGCGCGATACGGCCGACCTTGGCCATCTGATCCGGGGTGGCGATCGCGGCGTCGAAGTCCAGCCAACCGCCCTGGATGCGCTCGATCAGATCCTCGGCGCCGACCTCGTCGGCACCGGCGGCGGTGGCCTCAGCGGCCTTGTCGCCGGCGGCGAACACGATCACGCGGGCAGTCTTACCGGTGCCGTGCGGCAGATTGACGGTGCCTCGAACCATCTGGTCTGCCTTACGGGGGTCGACGCCCAGCCGCATCGCGACCTCGACGGTCGCGTCGGTGTTCTTCGACGACGTGTCCTTCGCCAGCTCCACAGCCTCCAGCGGGCTGTACAGCTTGGTCTTGTCGACCTTCTCGGCCGCGGCCGCGTAGGCCTTGCTCTTCTTGCTCATTGCTCTGTTCCTTCTCCGCCGTCAGTCGGCGGGGTGTGTGGTGCGGGCCGAGCCGGCCCTCCCACGGTGATGATGAGGTCTTTCAGCCTTCGACGGTGATGCCCATGGACCGAGCAGTACCGGCGATGATCTTCGCGGCCTGGTCGATGTCATTGGCGTTCAGGTCTTCGGCCTTGGTCTTGGCAATCTCACGGACCTGGTCCATGCTCACCTTGCCGACCTTGTTGGTGTGGGGCTCGCCGGAGCCCTTCTGCAGGCCGGCGGCCTTCAGCAGGAGCTTCGCGGCCGGCGGTGTCTTCAACTTGAAGTCGAAGGAGCGATCTTCGTACACGAAGATCTCGACCGGGATGACGTTGCCGCGCTGCGACTCGGTCGCCGCGTTGTACGCCTTGCAGAACTCCATGATGTTCACGCCGTGCTGACCAAGCGCCGGACCCACGGGCGGGGCCGGGTTGGCCTGGCCTGCCGAGATCTGGAGCTTGATGATCCCGGCGAGCTTCTTCTTCTTGGGAGGCATCTTCTGTTCCTTGCTTGTTTCCTTGCGAATTCACGCCCGCTGGAGACGTGAAAGTTCTGGGTTGGTGGTCCGGCCCTAGATCTTCTCGACCGTGACTCTCAGAGGTCGGTGAAGATACGAGCGCCGCTTCGCGTCGGTCATATCTTCTCGACCTGGTTGAACCCGAGCTCGACCGGTGTCTCGCGACCGAAGATCGACACGAGGACCTTGACCTTGCGCTGCTCGGCGTTGACCTCGCTGATCGACGCGGGCAGCGTGGCGAACGGGCCGTCCATGACGGTGACCGACTCGCCGACCTCGAAGTCGACCTCGATGACGTTCGACGCGGCGGCAGCTGCGGCCTCCACGCCCTCGGCAGCGGCACCGCGCGACGCGGCGGGCTTCTTGGCCTCGGTCCGCGGCATCAGGAACTGCAGCACCTCGTTGAGCGAGAGCGGCGACGGCTTGCTGGTCATCCCGACGAAGCCGGTGACGCCCGGCGTGTTGCGCACGGCGCCCCACGACTCGTCGTTGAGCTCCATGCGGACGAGGATGTAACCCGGCAGCACCTTGCGGTTGACCTTCTTGGGCTGGCCGTTCTTGATCTCGGTGACCTCTTCGGTCGGCACCTCGACCTGGAAGATGTAGTCGCCGACGTCGAGGTTCTGCACGCGGGTCTCGAGGTTGGCCTTGACCTTGTTCTCGTAACCGGCGTAGCTGTGGATCACGTACCAGTCGCCGGGCGCGCGCCGGAGCTGCTTGCGCAGTTCCTCGACCGGATCGACCTCCGCCTCTTCAACCAGGGCCTCTTCGACAGGGGCCTCGCCAGCGGCGGCCTCGTCAACCGGGACCTCGTCGGCATTCTCGGAGACGGTGTCCTCGTCACCCTCGACGACCGCGTCGTCGGCGACCGCGTCACCCTCGGTGTCCACCGCGTCGGTCACGGCCGCGTCGACAGCGTCGACGTCGGCAGCAGCCACGTCGACGGAATCGGTCGAGGCGAGTTCGTTCTCCGGGGTGCTCACTGCAGCCCACGCTCCTTATGGTTCATCTGGCGGTCGTGTTCCTCGTCGCCGGCCGAGCCCACCGCGTGGGTCAGCCGAACAACCAGAGCACGCCCTTGGCGAAGGCGAGGTCGAGGCCGGCAATGAACGCGGTCATCACGATGACGAACACGAGCACGACGATCGTGTAGGTGATCATCTCGCGCCGCGTAGGCCAGATGACCTTCTTCAGCTCGGCGACGACCTGCGTCAGGAAGACCCAGATCCGTACGAACGGATTCCGGCTCTCCTCGGCAGACGCCTTCTTCTTGGTCTTGCGTTCCTTGACGGCGACGGACCCCGTGTCGGAGTCGGTGTCACCGTCGGTTGCACCCGCCGCCGAGCGACGTCCGCGAGCCGAGCGCTTGCCGGACGGACGCAGCTCCTTCGCGGTTCCGGTCGACGTGTCGTCGTCCGTACCCGCGTCGGTGGCCTCGTCGCGACCGTCGAGCTCAGCCGCGGCCGAATCGGCCGCAGAACCCTCTGCGGCGTCTTTGGCGCGGGCGGCCCGGTCTCGCTTGCTCAACTTCGCGGTCCTCTCGTCAGCGTGTGCCCTTCACCAGGGCAGGGGCGACAGGACTTGAACCTGCAACCTGCGGTTTTGGAGACCGCTGCTCTGCCAATTGAGCTACGCCCCTTTGCGACGCCCGCCACCGGAGTGGTCGGCGTTGCCGTCCTTCTCGATCCGGCCTCGCGGCCCGTCGACGTTTCGTCGCCGACAAAACCAACGCGCCACCCTATGGGTAGCGCGCAAGTCTGAATCAATCAGACACTTCAGTGTAGATCACCGGGGCGGTGGACCCAAAACGGGCTCGCCTCCGCTCCCCCGACGACCGTACACCCGCCGCGACGGCTCACCGTCACGGTTCGCGTCCATCGGTGAGTTCGATGCGTGGCCACCCGTCGAGATCGTCTCGCATCTGCCGATCATGACTGGCCACCACGACCGCGCACGCCGCGTCGGCGAGTCCGGCCGTCAGCTCGTCGACGAGGCCGGCCGAGAGGTGATTCGTCGGCTCGTCCAGGAGCAGGACGTCCGGCCGGGCGACCAGGCAGGACGCCAGGTGGAGCCGTCGCTGCTGCCCCTGCGACAACCGCGAGACCGGGGTGCGGGCGGCGTCCGCGTCGAGCAGACCGAGGCTGCGCAGCGACGGGGCGTCGGCGCCGCGCACTTCGAGCCGACGCCGCTGCTCGTCGTAGATCTCGTGCGCGGTCCGGTCGGGGTCCCACCGCGGGACCTCCTGCGTGAGGAAACCGAGGTGCGCACCGGCACGGACGTCGAGCCGGCCCTCGTCGGGCGGGAGCAGTCCGGCGAGCACCGCGAGCAGGGTCGACTTGCCGGTTCCGTTGCGTCCGACGAGAAGCAGGCGCGATCCGCCGACGATCGACACCGACACCGGCGTCTCGAGGCGGCCTGCGACGGTGAGGTCCCATCCGTCCACGAGCGGCGCCCCGGCGCGGGTGTCCGAACCCGGCAGGCAGAACT
The DNA here is from genome assembly GCF_042668985.1 of Gordonia sp. NPDC057258. Taxonomy (NCBI): domain Bacteria; kingdom Bacillati; phylum Actinomycetota; class Actinomycetes; order Mycobacteriales; family Gordoniaceae; genus Gordonia; species Gordonia sp. NPDC057258. Next base: position 227,532 of record NZ_JBHUXZ010000002.1, on the reverse strand, counting down.
GCCCCGGCGGCACCGGCACGGTGATCCGATGTCTCTCCAGCTCGTCGACGCGACGGTTGAACAGTTGCACGGCTCCGCCGGCCCGGGTCGCCCGCTGATGCTTGCCGGTGCCCTTGTCCGGGGTCCAGTGGCTCTGCAGGCGCCCGCGGGCCGCGTCCGCCGCACGGATGAGTTCGGCGTGCGCAGCCTGCTGAGCGGCGTGATCTCGCTCCCAGCGCTCACGTTCGCGGCATCTGCCGACGACCCATCCGTCGTAACCGCCCCGGTATGTTCGCGGGCGTCCGTCCCGCGTCGGATCGAGGTCGATGAACTCGGTCGCGACGTCGCGCAGGAAGGCGCGGTCGTGACTGACGACCGCGACTCCGCCGGGGTGCGACCGCAGCCTGCGGGACAGAAAGGCCATCGACTCGGCGTCGAGGTGGTTGGTCGGCTCGTCCAACAGCAGCAGGTCGGTGCCGCCGCCCAGCACCACCGCCAGCCGCACGCGGTACCGCTGCCCCACCGACAGAGTCGACAAGGGGCGGTCCCGGTCGGTGCATGCCGCCATGCCGGCGAGCGCGATGTCGATGCGACGTTCGGCGTCCCACGCATCGAGCCGGGTGACCGACTCGAGGGCGGCGGCATAACCGTCGTCGGCACCCGGCGCTCCCTCGGCCAGCGCATCGGTAGCGGCGTCGAGTTCGGCCAGTGCTGCGAGCGAGTCCCCGACAGCGTCGGAGATCAGGTCCCCGACCGTGCGCGCGTCGCCCGTCGGCAGGTCCTGCTCGACCACCGCGACCGTGCCGGCGCGGGTGACGGTCCCGCCGTCCGGGATCACGGCGCCGGCCAGGACGTGGAGCAAGGTGGTCTTGCCGCGACCGTTCTCGCCGACCACCGCAAGCCTCGACCCCGCGGAGACGGTCACATCGACGTCGCGGAGGACCGTGCGCGGGCCTCGTACGACGCTAACGGCCTCGGCACGGACGTGGGCGGCCGAACCCGCCGGGAGTCGACCTTCGGATATGTGGGTACTGCGTTCAGCAGACATGGTGAGTTCTCAGCTCTTCGGTAGCCGATGAGAGACGTGGCTTCTCATCGGGTCGGGAGCCGGACAGCACGACACAGCCGTCCGGCGTTTGGACCGGGACGGCGTACGAGAACTACAGGTGGGAACTCACAGGGAACTCGTCGCCGTCAGCGACGAGTCCAGAGCTTCAACGAGGCGATGCCGGAGTACATGGGTGGCGACCCTAGCAGCGACGATCACTCTCGATCAATTGAATTGGATGACGGCCTGCGCGCGTCCGAAGATCCGGCGGTCACCCTGCTTGGCGGTGATCGCGATGGTCCCGCGACGAGTTGCGGGATCGAGCGACTTCACCTTGCCGGTGAAGTCGACGGCCGCGCTGTCGTCGGCCGGGACGTACACCGGGCTGGTGAAGCGCACGTTGTACTCGCAGAAGGCCGCCGGGTCGCCGATGAACTCGGAGACGAAGCTCGCGCCGAGCCCCATCGTCTGCATGCCGTGCGCGACGACGTCGTCCATGCCGGCCGCGTTCACGACGTGGTCGGAGAAGTGGATCGGGTTGGGGTCGCCGGCCACGCCCGCATAGTTCGCGAGATTGCCGCGCGTCAGCAGGTACCGCTTGGGCGTGAGTTCCTGACCCACCGTGAGCGTGTCGAAGTCGACGGCACCGAAGGCGCCCGGCGACTGCGTCGGGTCGGGGAGGTCGTAGCGACCCGCCTTCGGCTCGACGGTGTGCCCGGACTCGCCGATGGCGTCGACCTTGATCATCACGTGGTCGAGGGACGCCTCGAGTTCGGGGTCGACGTCCATACCGGGACGCGCCGCCAGGGAGGTCCACGTGGTCATGACCGGCTCGTCGTGCTGGTTCCAGATGACGTTCTTGGTGACCATCAGGTCGATCATCTCGGGACTGCTCACATGCCGGAACGACTCGAGCGAGACGTCGCAGATCAGGCGGTCCCCGACCTTCATCGGCTGGTGGTAGACCAGCCGCTGGTCGGTCTGCATGATCTGCCACATGTCGTAGCCGGTGACGACGTCTTCGAAGAGCTTGCGCTGGGCGATGATCCCGAGCACCGACACGTAGGTGGGCGCGGCGATCAGGCGGTCGTGGCCGAAGGCCCGGGCGCCCTCCTCGCTCCAGTGGGTCGGGTGCGCATCCTGCACCGCCATCGCGTGCTTACGGATCTCCTCGCGGCCGATCTCGTAATAGTCGTCGACCGTGTAGTGGAAGCCGACGAGGCTCTGCGTGTGGGCGGCGATCTCGTCGGGGGTCGGCTTCGCACCACCGCTCGACGCCTCGTCCGGACGATCCTGGATCTCGGCTCCGCTTACCTGTGACATTGAGCTCTACTCCTTCGGCCGACACAGCAAGACGGGCTGCCTCATCGAGAGGCAGCCCGTTGCTGGTGGTACTTCGAAACGGCCGACGACGGCGTCAGCGCGATTCCTTGTGCCCCTGATGCTTGCCGCAGTTCGGGCAGAACTTCTTGATCTCGAGGCGATCGGGATCGTTGCGGCGGTTCTTCTTCGTGATGTAGTTACGGTGCTTGCACACCTCGCAGGCCAAGGTGATCTTGGGGCGAACATCTGTTGAGGAGGCCACTTGATTGCCTTCTTTCGGGTGGTACGTGGTCGGGTTCGGAAGTTCCCTCAGGGCTTGCGACCCTTGCGCTCGGTTCCGGTCGGACCCGATGTGTAGCGGTGGAGGGACTCGATCCCTCGACCTCACGATTATGAGTCGTGCGCTCTAACCAGCTGAGCTACACCGCCCCGCGGACTTCTCGTCCAGCGAGCCCCCTGACGGAATCGAACCGTCGACCTTTTCCTTACCATGGAAACGCTCTGCCGACTGAGCTAAGGGGGCGTGCCCCGGGCGGTTGCGCCCGAGAGCCTTAACGAGGTTACACACTCGCGTCTGCGCTAGACAAATCGCTGGTCGGAGACCGTCTGTAGAGCAGTTTCGCGAGATTGGACCACGCCGTGGCAGGTATAGGATTCGAACCTATGTAGCTTGCGCGACGGATTTACAATCCGCTCCCTTTGGCCGCTCGGGCAACCTGCCGTGCCGCTCTTCCGGCCACCGTGACGGCCGTACGAACAACGCCGTGAAGAATACAACGAACACCGCATCAACGCGCAAACCGGCTGGTCAACAGGCCGGGACATGGTCGTGGCACAGGCGTCCCACCGCGACCCCCACTCCTGCTACTGTGGCTGCGTTCTGACACGGGGTGCTCCGCGACGCGGGGGCTGAGATGAGACCCGAGAACCTGTCCAGGTAATGCTGACGAAGGGATGTCATGTCTGTGCATGCGCACGTGCCGGTCTCCGGCCGATTCTCCGACCACCTCTGGGAGGAGACGAAGGGGTTGCGGACGGCGATCGACGACCTCGAGTTCCTGCGGCGGCTCGGCGACGGGACGCTGCCACTCGAGGTGTTCCGCACCTACATGGAGCAGGACTCGCTGTACCTCGCCGGGTACGCGAAGGCCCTCGCCATCCTGGCGTCGAAGTCCCCCGACCCGCAGACCGCGGGGTTCTGGGCGAACTCGTCGGCCACCGCGGCCACCGTCGAGTCGGCGCTCCACGGCGACCTGCTCAACGGCGGCCAACTGCCGCCGCGTGAGGGCGAACCCGAGCCGTCGCCGGCGTGCCTGGGGTACGTGTCCTACCTGACGGCCGTCGCCGCGACCGAGTCGTATGCGGTCGGCGCGGCCGCGGCCCTGCCCTGCTTCTGGATCTACGCGGAAGTCGGCCGGGCCCTGGCCGCGAGTGCCGCCCAGGTGCTCGCCGCCGACCCGAACCACCCCTACGCGCAGTGGGTGACCACCTACGACGCCCCGGAATTCCAGGAATCCGCCTCGCGGGCAAGGGAACTCGTGGACGAGGCCGCGGCGCACGCCGGCGAGCGGGAGCGGGCCGCGATGGCCACGGCGTTCACCGTCGCCACCCGGTTCGAGCTTCTGTTCTGGGACACCGCGCTGAACCCGCAACCGTGGCCCGCCGCATGAGCGCCCGCGCGCGCCGCCTCCTCACCGTGCTCGCCGCCGCGGTCGTCGCGTCGTCGGCGATCACCGCGTGCGGTTCGGGCGCCGGTTCGGACGGCAGCATCCGATTCGCGCTCGACTGGTCCCCGAACACCAACCACACGGGCTTGTTCGTGGCGCAGCAGCGCGGCTGGTTCGAGGAGGCCGGACTCGACGTCGAGATCCTGCCGTACAACAACACCGCCGTGGACACCATCGTGGACGCGGGCAACGCCGAGTTCGGGATCAGCACCCACAACTCGTCGACCTTCTCGCGGGCATCGGGCGCGCAGACCATCTCCGTGTTCGCGCCGCTGCAGAAGTGGGCCACCGGCATCGGTGTCCGCGCCGATCGCCGCGACATCACGAGCCCGAAGGACCTCGACGGGAAGACATACGCCGGTTTCGGCGACCCGGGCGAGGAGAAGACCCTCGAGCAGGTGATCCGAAACGACGGCGGCACCGGCGAGTTCACCTCGGTGACCCTCGGAACCTCGGCATACGAGGCGGTCTACTCCGGTCAGGCCGACTTCACCGTCTCCTATCTCGCGTGGGAGGGCATCGAGGCCGAGCATCGCGGAACCCCGATGAGGTACTTCCACTACACCGACTTCGGATTCCCGGAGGCATACGCGATCGTCGTCGACGCCAACGAGGACTGGCTGGCGGACAACCCGGACCGCGCGGCGGCCTTCGTGACGGCGCTGCAGCGCGGTTACCAGGCGGCGGCCGACGACCCGGACGCGGCGGCCCGCGACCTCCTCGCCGCCAACCCCGGTGCGTTCAACGACGAGCAGTTGGTGTTCGAGAGCCAGCGCATGCTCGCCGGTCAGTACATGAAGGACGCCGACGGCCGGGTCGGGCGACAGACGCTCGAACAGTGGGCCGGGAACTCCGGGTTCCTGTACCGCAGTGGTCTGCTGACCGGCCCGGACGGGGCGCCGCTCACGACCGAGCCGGACTGGTCGACGTACTTCACCAATGACTACCTCGACACCCCTCGGTAGCACCGGCCTGCGTCGCATCGCGCCCGCGCTCGTCGCGGTGGTCGTCCTGGTGGCGGTCTGGCAGGTCTACGTCGACGTCAGCGGGATCCGGCCGCAGGTGCTGCCGTCGCCGTCGCGCGTCGTCGCGCAGGGTTGGTCGCACCGCGCGGAGATCGGGGTGCACGCCGCGGCGACGCTGCAGGTGACCCTGATCGGGTTCACGGTCTCAATGGTCCTGGCCTGGCTGCTGGCCATCGTCGTCGACTTCTCGCCGGCGCTGCGACGGGCGTTCGTGCCGTTGTTCGTCGCCTCCCAGACCCTGCCGATCATCGCGATCGCACCGCTGATGATCATCTGGTTCGGCTTCGGCCTACTCCCGAAGGTGCTGGTCATCGCCCTGGTCACGTTCTTTCCGGTGGCGATCGGCCTGATCGAGGGATTCGCCGCCACCGACCGCGAGGCCGGCGCGCTGATGCGCAGCATGGGGGCCACCCGCCGCCAGGTCTTCCGGTACGTGCGGCTCCCGTCCGCGCTACCGAGGTTCTTCACCGCGCTGCGGATCGGCATCACCTATGCGGTGGTGGGCGCCGTGTTCGCCGAGTACGTCGGCGCCACCCAGGGGCTCGGCATCTACATGAGCCTGCAGAAGAACTCGTTCCGCACCGACCTGGTGCTCGCGGCAGTGCTGGTGACCGCGCTCCTGAGCGTCACGCTGTACCTGCTCACCTTCGCCGTCGAGCGGGTCGTCGCGCCCTGGGCCCGCGCCGAGGACCGGAACCACCATGACTGACCACCGGCTCGTCCCAGACCACCGGCTCGTGGTCGACCGGCTCACCAAGTCCTATCCGCGACCCGGCCGCGGACAACCGCCCCTGGAGGTCCTCGACGGGGTGTCGTTCACCGCCGAGCCCGGCGAGTTCGTCTCCGTCATCGGGCCCAGCGGATGCGGCAAGAGCACCGTCTTCGGCCTGCTGGCCGGACTCGACGTCCCCGATTCCGGCAGCGCGTCCGTCGGCTCCGAACCCGCCGTCGCCGGACACTGCGCGTACATGCCGCAGAAGGACCTGCTGTTCCCGTGGCGCACCGTGCTGGACAACACCATCCTCGGGCTCCAGGTGCAGGGCGTGCCGACGAACGAGGCCCGACGCCGGGCCGCGGACCTCTTCCCCGCCTTCGGACTCGCCGGATTCGAAGACGCCCGCCCGTTCCAGCTGTCCGGCGGGATGCGACAGCGCGCCGCACTCCTGCGCACCGTCGTCTCGAATCGCGACCTGGTGCTGCTCGATGAGCCGTTCGGCGCCCTCGACTCACTCACCCGGACCGAGATGCAGACGTGGTTGCAGTCGGTGTGGCAGCGCTATCGGTGGACGGTGCTGATGATCACCCACGACGTCCGCGAGGCCGTCCACCTCTCGGACCGCGTGATCGTGCTGTCCGCCCGCCCGGCCACCGTGGTCCACGAGGTGCGTGTCGACCTCCCGCGCCCGCGCGATCCGGCGGGGCTCACCGCTCCCGAGTTCGTCGCCCTCGAGCGAGAACTGCTCGAGGTGCTCCACGACGAGTCACGTCGTGCCCTCGCCGAGCAGGCACAGCGTCGGACGTCCCGGTAGACCCCCGCGGCCGCCCACTTGCGCTGATCGCCATGACATACCCTGTCGGACATGGCTGATTCATCGTTCGACGTGGTGAGCAAGGTCGACCGGCAAGAGGTCGACAACGCCCTGAACCAGGCTGCCAAGGAGTTGTCGCAGCGGTACGACTTCCGCGGCACCAACACCGGCATCGAGTGGTCCGGCGAGGAGAACATCGTGATCACCTCGGACGCCGAGGAGCGCGCGCAGGCGGGCCTCGAGGTGTTCAAGGAGAAGTTGATCCGACGCGACATCTCGCTGAAGGCCTTCGACGCCGGCGAGGTCGTCGGCTCGGGCAAGACCTTCAAGATCACCGGCTCGCTGGTGCAGGGCATCGACTCCGAGCACGCCAAGAAGATCTCCAAGAAGATCCGCGACGAGGGGCCGAAGGGCGTCAAGGCGCAGATCCAGGGTGACGAACTGCGCGTGTCGAGCAAGAAGCGCGACGACCTGCAGGCCGTCATCTCGCTGCTCAAGGGCGAGGACTTCGGCATCGCCCTGCAGTTCGTCAACTACCGCTGACCCGCCCGGTCGGTGGGTCGGCGGCACCGAACCCCGACCGTCGGAAACCCAGACGGGCGCTGCGTCGTTTGACCGGATGAGGCGCCTGCACTCCGCGGCCGGCACCGGGTTCGCCCGGGCCGCCCGCGGAGCCCGAGACCCGCGGCGCCGGACAGACGAGGACCCGATGCATTTCAACGGATTGAAGACGGCGGCTCTGCTGGGTCTGATGTCGGCGATCATCGTCGGCATCGGCGCACTGTTCCAGAGCCCGCTGATCCTGTGGGGATCGGTGATCGTCGCCGTCGGCATGAACGCCTACGTCTACTTCAACAGCGCCAAGATGTCGCTGAAGGCGATGCACGCGCAACCGGTCACCGAACTGCAGGCACCGGTCATGTACCGGATCGTGCGTGAGCTGGCGACCACGGCACACCAGCCGATGCCCGCCCTCTACATCTCCCCCACCGAGTCGCCCAACGCGTTTGCGACCGGCCGCAACCCGAAGAACGCCGCGGTGTGTTGCACCACCGGCATCCTGCACCTGCTCGACGAGCGCGAGCTGCGCGCCGTGCTGGGCCACGAGCTGTCCCACGTGTACAACCGCGACATCCTCATCAGCTCGATCGCCGGCGCGATGGCGGCGGTGATCAGCGGCCTGGCCAACTTCGCGATGTTCATGGGCGCGTTCGGCGGGCGGGACAACGCGCCGAACCCGCTGGCGATGCTGCTCATCGCGCTGCTGGGACCGATCGCGGCCACCCTGGTGAAGCTGGCCGTCTCCCGCTCACGCGAGTTCCAGGCCGACCAGTCCGGGGCCGAACTCACCGGGGATCCGCTCGCACTCGCATCAGCGCTGGCGAAGATCTCCGGCGGGGTGCAGGCCGCGCCGCTGCCGCCGCAGCCCGACATCGCGGCCCAGTCGCACATGATGATCGAGAGCCCGTTCCGCGCGACCGACCGGATGGCCAAGATGTTCGCCACCCACCCGCCGACCGCGGAACGCATCCGCCGCCTGCAGGAGATGGCCCGCGACGGTCGCTGAGCCGGCTGGGCAGAGATCCTGCCGGTCGACCCCTCAGCCCACGCGTTCGATCGTGTAGTCCACGAGCGACGCCAGGGCACGGTGGGCCGGCGACTCGGGAAGTTCAGCCAGCATCGCGTGCGCCTCGTCGGCGAACTCCTGCAACTTCGCCCGGGCGGCGGTCATACCCGCCGACGAGCCGAGCAGTTCGATCGCCTCGGCAACCTCGGCGTCGTCGGTGAGCGGCCGGGCGGCGCCGTCGGCGGCCACCAGGAGTTCGCGCAACCGGGCCGACGTCGCGTCGTCGCCCGTGAGCGCGTAGAGGACCGGCAGCGTGTGGACGCCTTCGCGGAGGTCGGTGCCCGGGGTCTTGCCCGACTCCACCGACACCGAGCTGATGTCGATGATGTCGTCGGACACCTGGAAGGCGACTCCCACGATGTCGCCGATGCGGGAGAGCCGCTCGATGTCGTCGGGCTCGGCCCCGGAGGCCATCGCGCCGAAGCGGGCGGCGGCGGCGATCAGCGAGCCGGTCTTCTCCCAGACGACCTGCAGGTAGTGCTCGATGGGGTCGGCGCCGGGTTTGACCCCGACCGTCTCCCGCATCTGGCCGGTGACGAGTTCGGCGAACGTCTCGGCGATGATGCGCACCGCCTCGGGGCCCAGCGTCGAGACGAGTCGCGAGGCGCGCGCGAACAGGAAGTCTCCGGACAGGATGGCCACGCTGTTCGTCCAGCGCGCGTTGGCACTCGCCGCACCGCGGCGCATCGCGGCCTCGTCCATCACGTCGTCGTGATAGAGCGTGGCGAGGTGGATCATCTCCACCACCGTCGCCGAGGTGATGACATCGTCGGAATCCGGGCGCGGACCGAACCGGGCCGCCAGGATCGCGAACATGGGCCGGAACCGCTTGCCCCCGGCCTTCGCGAGGTGGGTCGCCGCCTCGGTCATGACCTCGTCACCCGACGAGAGTTCGGCGAGCAACAGATCCTCGACCCGCTGCAGCGACGAGCGCACCGTATCGGCGAACTCATCCGACACCAGGTCAACCCCGGCGAATGTGGACTTCACGGAAACGCGGCCCCATCTCGTCTGATCCGGCAACTACTCGACGGCGGACACGCGACTGCCGCGTAGACCCCACCTGCTGCGAGCCTAGCCCGTCGGGGGTCCGGACATACTGGTCGGGTGAGCACGGACACGACGCCTACTTTCCCCGATTCCGCCGATGTCCTCGTCGTCGGCGCCGGACCGGGTGGATCGGCGGCGGCCGCCCATGCCGTCGCCGCCGGCCGGGATGTGGTCCTCGCCGACGCCGCGGTGTTCCCGCGCGACAAGACGTGTGGCGACGGCCTCACGCCGCGGGCCGTCGCCGAACTCGACGCGCTGGGGCTCGGCGCACTCCTCGACGACCGTCCGCGCATCGACGGACTCCTGCTCAACGGCTGGGGCGCACGCCAGCAGGTCCGGTGGCCCTCGGGCCGGTTCCCCGCCTACGGCAGCGCGGTGGCGCGCACCGAGTTCGACGACGCCATCCGTACGCATGCGGTGTCGGTGGGAGCGCGAATGATCGAGGGCGCCAAGGCCATCGGCGTCGAGATGGACGGCGACCGGGTGGGCGCGGTGACCTTCGCGACGCCGGCGGGCACACACACGATGCGGGTCACCGACCTCGTCGTCGCCGACGGCGTCCGTTCGGGAATCGGCAAATCGCTGGGGCGACAATGGCATCGGAACACCGCCTACGGAGTCGCCGCCCGGGCGTACGCACCGTCGGCGCGCGCCGACTCGCACTGGATGGGGTCGCACCTCGAACTCCGGGGACCCGACGACGCACTGCTGCCCGGGTACGGCTGGGTCTTCCCCCTCGGGTCGGCCGGGGGCGGACAGGTCAACGTCGGCGTCGGGGCGCTCGCGACGTCGAAACGTCCGGCGCACATGGCACTTCGACCGATCCTCGAGCACTACGCCGCGATGGTGCGCGACGAGTGGGCTCTCGACGGCCCACCCGTCCGGATCACGTCCGCCCTGCTGCCCATGGGTGGTGCGGTGTCCGGTGTCGCGGGTCGCAACTGGATGCTGATCGGCGACGCCGCCGCGTGCGTCAATCCACTCAACGGCGAGGGCATCGACTACGCCCTGGAGACCGCCCGGCTCGCCGTCGAACTCCTCGGCACGGACGACTACACCGACCGGTGGCGCGATGTGCTGGTGGAGCACTACGGGCTCGCGTTCTCCGCCGCCCGACGTCTCGCCGGCCTGCTCACCATGCCCAAGACCGTCCCCACCCTGGGCCGGCCCGGCATCCGGTCGCCGCAACTGATGTCCATGGTGGTGCGGGTCATGGGCAACCTGATCACCGCCGAGGATGCCGACCTCGTGGCCCGGGCCTGGCGCACCGCCGGGCGGGTTTCCCGGCAGGTCGACCCGCGGCCGCCGTTCTCCTGAGAGGGGCCGCCGGGGCCATCCCGGTGGCGCGTTGAGACGATCGGGCTGTAGTGTTCCAACACGTGTGGCCGCGGCCACAGCTGTGACAGAATCAGGCCACCCGTCGACCCAGGAGATGGAAGATGTCCGCCGCATCCACTCTCGCCACCCGAGCCAAGCACGCCGTCCAGAACCGCCTGGCACAGCGCTACCACCTGCGCGGCGAGATCGACCGCATGGATGCCGTCGGTGACCCGACCGCGATCGCCCGCGCCCTGGGCACGCAGGAATTCCCGTGGGGCATCACACAGGCGTTGAGCTTCGCCCTGTTCCGCACCTACGCGGTGCCGTCCATCGGCGACCTTCTCTACAAGACCAGCCAGTTCACCGAGTCGACGCAGAAGCGCTACGACGACACGGTCCTGCTGCTCGACGCCCCGATCGAGCACGGGGTCGACAGCCCGGCCGGACGGGCCGGTATCCGGCGCATCAACCAGATGCACGGGATGTACGACATCCCCAACAGCGACTTCCTCTATGTGCTGGCCACTTTCGTCGTCTGCCCGGTCGAGTGGGTCAACTCCTATGAGTGGCGCTCGCTGACCAACCACGAGGTCCTCGGTCTCACCAACTACTACCGCCGGCTCGGCCAGCTGATGGGCATCAAGGACATCCCCGAGACCTACGACGACTTCAAGACGTTCTACGACGAGTACGAGACCGCCCACTTCGCCTTCAGTCCCGACTCGCTCGCCGTCGCCGACGCCACCCTCGACCTCCTCGGCACGTTCATGCCCTACAAGCTGCTGCCGCGGGCGGTGGTGCGTCGGATGTCGTTCGCGCTCATGGACGATCGGCTCCTCGGCGCGTTCGGATATCCGAAACCGACCGCGGTCGAACGGGTCCTGGTGCGCGGCGGGCTCAAGGCTCGCGGGCTCGCGATCCGCCTCTTCGCGTCACCCCGCACCGAACCGCTCTTCGGTCGCCAGACGAAGCAGGTTCGCAGCTATCCCGGCGGTTTCCGAATCGACGACCTCGGCACCTTCGCGCCCGGGTGCCCGGTGTCGCACGACGAGACCCCGCGGGCCGCGACCTCCTAGTGGTGTGTCTAGGAAATAGGTGGCCGGTATCCGGTGGAGCGATCGGTGGTCTGGCAAGGCGGAGGAGGGAGGGATAGCGGAGCTATCTCGACCGACGACAACGCAGCCAGGCGCCGATCGAGCGCCGGAGACCAGTCACTTATTTCCGAGACACACCACTAGGCCCGCGCCGAGTGGATCGCGGCGATCCCACCGGTCATGTTCTCCCACCGCACCCCGGTGAACCCGGCGTCGCGGATGAGGTCGCCCAGCGCGAACTGGTCCGGCCACGCCCGGATCGACTCGGCGAGATAGACATACGCGGCCGGGCTGCTCGAGACCTTCGTCGCGACCGCGGGCAGCGCCTTCATCAGGTACTCCATGTACACCGTGCGGAACGGCTTCAGCGTCGGCGTGGAGAACTCGCAGATCACCAGTCGTCCGCCGGGCTTGAGTACCCGGCGGAGCTCGGCGAGCGCCGTCGGGACGTCGTTGACGTTGCGCAGGCCGAAGGAGATGGTGGCGGCGTCGAACGAATCGTCGGCGAACGGGAGCGACAGAGCGTCGGCGGCGACCTTCGGCACGTCCCGATGCGCACCGGCCTTGAGCATGCCGAGCGAGAAGTCCGCGGCTATGCAGTGCGCCCCCGAGGAGGCGAGTTCGACGGTCGACACCGCGGTGCCCGCCGCGAGGTCGAGGACGACGTCGCCCGGACGCAGGTCGAGTGCCCTACGAGTCTTCTTGCGCCAGCCGCGATCCCGGCCGAACGACAGGACCGTGTTGGTGAGGTCGTAGCGGCGTGCGACGCCGTCGAACATGGCCGCGACCTCGGCCGGGTCCTTCTCCAGGCTCGCCCGGCCCACACTCGTCCGGCCCAGACCCGCTCGTTCCGGTGGTGTCGCGCCCGTCGATGACATGCCGATCACGCTACCGGTCGTTCGGGCCAGGACCGCCGGGAGGTGCGTCGCCTCGCCGGGCGGTCGGCCGCCACCTCAGGCAGGCCGCCCCACCTCGGTGACGACTCCGCGGCCCGTCACGCGCGCGTAGTGGCCGACGAGCTCCGCGCACACCGACGGCCAGGTGCGCGCACGCACGGCCTGTACCGCGGCTCGGCCGAACGCCGCCCGGACCGACTCGTCGTGCAGGGATTCGACGATCGCGGGCAGCTCCGCGGCGAGAGATCCGACCTCCAGCAGATATCCGGTCCGGAACGCCGACACCAGGTCGCGCGGGCCGCCGGCGTCGGGACCGATCACGGGCAGGCCACTGGCCATCGCCTCCTGGATGGCCTGACAAAACGTCTCGTGTTCGCCGGCGTGCACGAACACGTCGAAGCTCGCGTACGCGCGGGCCAGCGCCTCCCCGCGCAGTTCACCGGTGAACACCGCATCCGGCATGGCGCGCTGGAGCCGGTCCCGCTCGGGGCCGTCCCCGACGATCACGAGCTGCACGCCCGGGTTGCCCGACAGTCCGGCCAGGCGTTCGACGTGCTTCTCCGGCGCGAGCCGGCCCACGAACCCGACCACCAGGGCGTCGCGGGCGGCACCCAGCCAGTCCGCGCGCAGCGACGGGTCGCGCTTGTCCGGCGAGAAGAGTCCGACGTCGACGCCGCGACCCCAGCGCGCGAGTCGCGGTATGCCGTGGGCGGCGAGGACCTCCAGCGTCGCGGTCGACGGCGCGAGGGTGAGGTCGCACATCTCGTGCAGCCGGCGTGTGTAGCGCCAGGCCAGCTTCTCCACCGCACCCAGCCGATAGGCTGCCGCAAACCCGGCGACGTCGGTCTGGAACACGGCGACCACGGGCACGCCGAGCGCCCGGGCGGCGACGGCGCCCGCGGCACCCACCACGAACGGTGACGCCAGGTGGACGACATCCGGTTCGAAGTCGCGCAGGGTGCGGTACAGCAGCGGCGACGGCACTCCCACCGGGAGCGAGGTCACCCGCGGCACCTGCACCGCGGGCAGCAGGTGCACCGGGGTCCGGCGGCCGACCATCCGCGGCCCGCCCGGCACGCCGCGCGGGGTGTCGGGTGCGATGACGACCACGGTGTGGCCGGTGGACTCGAGATGGTCGACAACCCGGAGGACGGAATTGACCACCCCGTTCATCTGGGGCAGGAAGCTCTCGGCGACGATCGCGACGCGCATGATCGCGATCGTCCCCCGCAGAATTGACCGGACCACACGGCGCACGTGTCGGCCCACCCAATTCAGGATGAACGGTGCGTTGCCCTCCGACCGGGCACAGTGGAGGGGTGGCCGACACCCACCTCCTGCTGCTGAGTCGCTGGCTCACCCCGGTCCCGCAGTTCCTCGCCCCGTTGACCGGGCCGGGCTGCCGCATCGGCTACGTCCCCACCGCGTCGTCGATCTATCCCGATCACGCGTGGCTCGACCTCGAGCGGGACACCCTTCGGCAGCAGGGTTTCGAGGTGACCGACCTCGATCCAGAACTGACCGGGTCAGCCGTCTTCGCCCAGGAGCTCGCCGGGGTCGACGCGGTGTTCGTCGCCGGCGGCAACACCTTCCATCTACTCGGGGCGCTGCGCCTGGCGGGTGCCGACCGCACCCTCGTCGACGCGGTCCGCGCCGGCCTCCCCTACATCGGGGTCAGCGCGGGCGCCGCGGTCGTCGGCCCCGACATCGCTCCCCTGTCGCTGCTCGACGATCCCGCCGAGGCCGCACCCCTGACCTCGACCGCGGGCCTCGGACTGATCGACACCACGGTGATCCCGCACGCGGAGGGCACCGTCGGGGGTCGCGGACCGATCGCGGCGACGAGGCAGCGGTTCGGCGCCGAGCACCGGCTGCACTTCCTGACCGACGCCGAGGCGATCGTCGTCGCCGGCGGAGACCTCAGGGTGATCCCGGGCTGACCGTCTCGTCCTGGTCGGCCGCGGCCGGGTCCCGGTCTGCCGCGTCGCTGCCGGAGTCCTCGGCGTCGGAGTCCTCGGCGACAGCGTCGTCGGCGGTGCCGCGGCGGGCCCAGCGACGACTGGACTCCGCGACCCCGACCATCAGCAGGCCGATGACGAGCCACGCTCCGACCATCACCGACACGGCGGGGATGATGGACAGCACCGCGGTGCGGCCGGTCGGGCGGGCGAGATCCGGGTTGTAGACCGCGTAGTCGACGCTGATGCGCTGTCCCTCGCTCAGCTCGGTCGGATACAGCAGTCCGAAGCGGGGGCTGTGGAACGAGCCGTCGGGTGTCTGGAAATTCACCGCGGCGTGCAGGCTGTCCACGGACACGACCTCGGCCATCACGGTCGCCTTGCTGGCCTCGATCGTCGCGTCGTTCTTGAAACAACCGGCGATGAGCGTCATCGCCATGAAGGTGATCGTCACGCCGACGACGAGCAGACCGAGCTGCACGCGTCGCTGGATCACCGGATTCATGCCGTTCAGACTAGCGGGCACCGATCCGCCGGTGCCCGGCCCGACCGGTCGCGCACCGCCGGGACGCACCGGCCGCACTACCGAAGGCGCGCCGCAATCGACGCGTGGACGGATCGCAGCCGTTCGCGGTCGGTGGCGACCTCGACGACCTCGATCCCGCCGGGAGCAGGCTCCTCCGCGAGCACCGCGCCGAGCTCACCGACCCCCACCCGACGATGCGGGATGTGGAAACCCGCGCACATCGACGCGATGTCGGTCCGATGCGGGGTCCCGAAGACCCGCTCGTAGGCCCCGGCGTACAGCCCGGTGTTGTAGCGCGGGTCGCCCTGTTCGAGCAGACCGAAGATCCCGCCGCCGTCGTCGTTGGCGACCACGATCCGCAGCGACGTCGGGCGCGGCTCGCCCGGGCCGATGACCAGACCGGTCGCGTCGTGCACGAAGGTCAGGTCGCCCATCAGGGCGATCGTCCGCGCGCCGGCCTGATCCCGGTCACGTGCCATCGCGGCACCGATCGCCGTCGAATTGGTTCCGTCGATACCCGCGACCCCGCGGTTCGAGAGGACCCGCACCCCGTCGGCGATCCGGCCGGCCAGGGCGATGTCCCGGATGGGGTTGCTGGCGCCGACGACGAGTTGGTCGCCGGCGGCCATGGCGTCGCTGACCGCCCGTGCGACGTGGAGCCCGGTGGCCGGGCCCGGCTCGTCGAGTTCGGCGGTGACGGCGAAGGCCGCCCGCTCCTGTACCGCCGCGCACTCCTTGAGCCAGTCCTCGCGCGGCTCGCCGACGACCTCGATCCGGGTGCCGGTCGCGTAGACGTTGCCGGAGACGTCGGGCCAGCGCGGACCGGTGGTCAGCGCGTAGACGCGGACCTCGGGGTCGGCGAGCAGGCGGGACACCCCGCGGTGCAGCGTCGGCCGGCCGCAGATGATCGCCTGCTGGGGCCGGACGGAGTTCAGGCCCAGCGGATGAAGCGGCGTCGCCGGCCGCGGTGCCGTCGGTTCGGCGACGGTGGGGATCCCGGCCAGACCCGGGTGGATGCCCGATCCGTGCCCCGACACGACCACGGTGTCCAGCGACAGGTCGATCGGCAGCGGGACGTCGAGCTTGCCGACGGGCGCCTGCGTCCAGGGCAGTCCGCCGGGCCGGCCGGAGAACGAGCCGAGGTCGGTCGACGGGTCGGGGCCGGCGAGTTCGTCCGGGTCGGGGACCAGCGGTTCGCGCAGCGGGATGTCGAACTGCACGGGTCCGGCGTTGCCGGTACGCGCGCCCCGGGCGGCGGCGAGCACGCGACCGACCGCCGAGCGCCACTGGCTGTTGGTGTCGAGATCCTGTTCGGCGAGGCCGAGGCTGATCGCCGCACGCACCTGGGTCCCGAAGATGCCGAACTGTTCGACGGTCTGGTTGGCGCCGGAGCCGAGCAGTTCGTACGGCCGGTTGGCGCTGACGACGACCAGGGGCACCCGCGCATAGTTGGCCTCGAAGACCGCCGGTCCCATGTTCGCCACGGCGGTGCCGCTGGTCATCACGATCGGGACGGGCTGTCCCGACGACACCGCGAGCCCCAGAGCCAGATAACCGGCCGACCTCTCGTCGATCCGCACGTGCAGACGCAATCGCCCGGCGGCGTCGGCGGCGTGGAGGGCGAAGGCGAGCGGCGCGTTGCGCGACCCCGGACACAGCACGGCCTCGCGGACACCGCCGCGGATCATCTCGTCGACGATGACCCGGGCCTGCAGTGTGGACGGGTTGGGCCCGGGGGCGTTCTGGGCCGGTCGGTTCATCCCACAAGCCTAGTGCTCTCCCGAGTCCCCACATCGCGGCGGGGAGCGGCGTTACCCTCGTCACGTGGGCTTTTACGACGATCGAGTCCTGCCGCACCTCATCGAGCGCACCTGCGGCATGGCGGCGTTGACCCCGCTGCGGGCGCGGGCCTGCGCGTCGTTGTCCGGCCGGATGATCGAGATCGGCTTCGGCTCGGGCCTCAACGTCGGCGTCTACCCGGCCGGGCTCACCGAGGTCGCCGCCGTCGAACCGTCGACCGTCGGATGGTCGATGGCCGCCGACCGCGTCGCCACCTCCCCCGTGCCCATCGAACGCGCCGGACTCGACGGCCAACGACTGCCGTTCGACGACGACTCGTTCGACGCCGCGCTCACGACCTTCACCCTGTGCACCATCCCCGACCACCAAGCGGCGCTCGCCGAACTCCGCCGCGTGCTGCGTCCGGACGGACAACTCGGATTCCTCGAACACGGTTCCGCCCCCGACGCCCGCGTCCGGCGGTGGCAGCGCCGACTCGAACCGATCCAGAAACGCGTCGCAGGCGGCTGCCATCTCACCCGCGACGTGCGCGCCGAGCTCACCGCCGCCGGCTTCGCACTCGGGCCGGTCGATGCGTTCTATCAGCCCGGCGTACCGAAACCGTTCGGCGCTCTGACCGTCGGGACCGCGCGGCCGGTCTGAGGCCCGTGGGCCTACTGTGGAGCCAGTGCGTCGCTGGACAGTGCTGGTACTCCTCACCGCGGTCGCGACGCTCGTTCTGGAGCTCCTCGAGGTCGACGCCGCCGCCCTGTTCGCGGGGCTCGTGGTCGCGGGTGCTCTCGCGATCGCCGGCCGCGCGCCCGGCCGGACGAACAGCGACGCCGACGAATCCGACGACCCGATCGTCCCGCGATGGGCGTTCGTGGCGTCGCAGGGTGTCCTCGGCGTCTTCATCGGCACGATGGCCGAGCCCGAGACCGTCGGCGGACTCGGGTCGTCGTGGTTCCCGGTGCTCGTCATCGGCCTGGGGACACTGGTCATCTCGATCGCCTGCGGCGCCCTGCTCGGGCTGCACCGAGACGTCGACTCTCTGACCGGCTCGCTGGCACTCGTCGCGGGCGGCGCGTCCGGGCTGGTGGCGCTGACCCGCGAGTTCGGCGGCGACGAACGGATGGTCGCGGTCATCCAGTACCTGCGCGTCGCGCTGGTCACCGTCACCATCCCGGTGGTCGCCTCGCTCGTGTTCGGTGCCGAAAACGGAGCCGTCGCACCGGGACCCGACGCCTGGTCGGCGGAAACTCTGCAGAATCAGGGCTGGGGACTGTTGCTGCTGGCGGTGTGCCTGGGCGTCGGGATCCCGCTCGGCCGGTTGCTGCGCATGCCCGCAGCCGGTCTGCTGGGTCCGCTGGCGCTGGCCACCGCGGCCGAGCTGACCGGGATCGCCGGTTCCGCCGAGGTGTCCCCCGCACTGCTGGCGGTCGCCTACGCGGTGATCGGCTGGCAGGCGGGCCTCGGATTCACCATGCCGCGGTTGCGTGCGATCGGCCGTGTCCTGCCGCTGGCGCTGGTGCTGATCCTCGTCATCGGCGCCGGCTGCGCCCTGCTGGGGGTCGTGCTGTCCGCGTGGACCGGCGAGTCGATGTTCGACTGCTATCTCGCGACCACTCCGGGCGGGATCTACGCCGTCCTCGCCGCGGCCACCGGGGCGGGCGGGAACGTCGCGTTCGTCGTGGCCGCCCAGATCCTGCGCGTCCTGCTCATGCTGTTCGTGGCGCCCTTCGCCGCGCGCCTCGCCGCTCGGCGGGCGTCGTGACCGTCTCGCCCGACTCGACGGTTACGTGTGACCCCGGTCCCACGTAAGGTCGGGAAGATGAGCGGGGAATCGAACACCGACACGGCATCATCCACCTCCCACGGCCGCGAGTTCGACGTCGTGGTCTACGGCGCCAGCGGCTTCGTCGGCGAACTCACGGCACGGTATCTGGCCGATCACGCGCCGATCGGTACGAAGATCGCGCTGGCGGGCCGCAACGAGTCGAAGCTGACCGACGCCCGCAAGCGGCTGCCGTTGCGCGCACACGACTGGCCGCTGATCATCGCCGACGCGGAATCACCCGCGGCGCTCGACGCGATGGTCGCGCGCACCCGGGTCGTCTGCACCACCGTCGGCCCCTACCTCAAGTACGGCGAGGCCCTCATCGTGGCGGCGGCCACCGCCGGAACCGATTACGTCGACCTCACCGGCGAGGTGCCGTTCGTGCGGTACGCGATCGACAAGGTCCATGACGTCGCCGCCGCCTCGGGGGCCCGCATCGTGCCCTCCTGCGGCTTCGACTCCGTGCCCTCCGACATCACCACCTACGCGCTGCATCGAAAGGTCTCCGACGACGCCGCCGGCGAGATGACCGACACGACCCTCGTCGTCGCGTCCTTCCGCGGCGGGATCTCCGGCGGAACGATCGACTCGATGCGGGTCATCGCCGAGGAGGCCCGCAACGCCCAGTCCCGACGGCTCATGCTCAACCCGCAGGCCCTCTCGGGCGGCCCCGGCGAGGTCCCGCGGGTCAGCCTGTCCGACGAACCGAGCGACCTGTCCATCATCAACGCCAAGAAGGTCGACCCATCGCTGCGCGGCACCCTCGCGCCCTTCTTCATGGCCGCCCACAACACCCGGATCGTGCGGCGCTCGAATGCGTTGCTGGACAACGCTTACGGCAACGACTTCCACTACGCGGAGACGATGAGCGTCGGCGGCGTCCCCGCGGTGTCGACCCTGATCGCCGGCGCCGTCGCGGTCGGCACCGGCGCGTTCATGGGAGCGATGAGTTTCGGCCCCACGCGACGTGTCCTCGACCGCGTGTTGCCGAAGCCCGGTGACGGACCCAGCGAAAAGGCCCGCGAGAACGGTTATTTCGTGGTCGACACGTTCACGCGGACGACCACCGGACGACGCTACAAGGCCCGGATGCGCGCCCAGGGCGATCCCGGTTACAAGGCCACCGCGGTGATGCTCGCCGAGAGCGCGCTGGCATTGGCCCTCGACCGCGACCACCTGCCCAAGCGGGCCGGGGTGCTGACGACCGCCGTGGCGATGGGCGACGCTCTCATCGACCGTCTCCGCAACGCCGGGTTCAGCATCGACGCCACCGAGCTCACCGACTGACCCTGACCCGACCCCGCCCGATCGCGTCGTTCGACCCTCCGGCAGCCACGCCGGCGCAGACCGGACCCACTCCGGCACAGTCGAACTCGCGGTCGGGCGGCGTCGTCTTCGGGCCCCGGAAAAATCTGGCACTCTCACCTCCAGAGTGCTAGACGAGTGCCGGATCCGGTGCTATCTTCGTTGGCAGTACAGCGATGAACTGCTCGTCTAACGGGTGGCGAGCAGCCTTGAGAATCAGGAGGTGAACTGCTGTGCTTCGTTTCGATCCCTTTTCCGACATGGATGCCTGGACCCGAGGCATGATGACCGGTTCAGCGGCCGGAACTGCCCGCACTCCCCGCTTCATGCCCCTGGACCTGTACAAGGTCGAGGACCACTACCTGCTCATCGCCGATCTGCCCGGCGCCGATCCCGGTTCGATCGACGTCAGCGTCGACAACGGGGTCCTCACCCTCTCCGCCCAGCGGAGCACGCCGTCCGACGAGGGCGTGCAGTGGCTGACGAGCGAACGATTCTCCGGAACCTACCGCCGCCAACTGACTCTCGGCGACGCCATCGACAGCGCGGCCATCTCGGCGCGCTACGACAACGGCGTTCTCACCGTGACCATCCCGGTCGCCGAGAAGGCCAAGCCGCGGCGGATCGAGGTGGAGTCGGCCGGCCGACCACAGGCGATCGAGACCAGTACGGTCACATGAGCCGCTGCAGCACAACCTCTCTCCCATTCGGAGGAGCTGTAATCCCTGATCCCTGAGGTGCGAGGAGCGATAGCGACAGCCTTTCGCTCCCTGAGGTGCGAGGAGCGATAGCGACAGCCTTTCGCTCCCTGAGGTGCGAGGAGCGATAGCGACGAGCCTCGAAGGGCCTGGCAAAAAATGTTCACCACGCCCTTCGAGGCTCGCTTCGCTCGCACCTCAGGGAGCAGGATCGGCCACGCTTCGCACCCCAGGGAGCAATACGCTGCGCCACAACGGAATCGGGCACCTAGCCTTCGCTACCGGTCAGACCCGAACAGTTCGACGAGCGGCGCCGGGCGGCCGAACAGGAAGCCCTGGGCGTAGTCGAACCCGAACTCCTCGAGCATCGGGAGCAACGCCTCGGATTCGATCCCCTCGGCGACCATCTTCACCCCGGTGGCGGCGGCCATCTCACCGATCGCGCGGACGACGGCGCGATCGGGCGAGCTGTCGGCCAGTTGCGCGATGAGCGTCCGATCGACCTTCAGGACGTCGACCGGGAGATCGCGGACGTAGCGCAGGGCCGAGAACCCGGCCCCCAGGTCGTCGATGCAGATCGTGCAGCCGAGTTCGTGGAGCGCGTCGATCGCCCGCGACGCGGAGGTGTCGACCCGGATCGCCTGGTCCTCCCGCACCTCGACCCAGACCCTCGACGGCTCGACACCGTGACCGTCGATCAGGCCGTGGACGTACGAGACGAGCCCGTCGTCCCACAACTGCTGCCCGGACAGGTTGAGGGAGACGAACGTGCTCGGCCCGACGTGCCGGGTGATCTCCCCCGACAGGTCCCGGATGGCCTCGCCGATGGCGTGCCGTCCGATGGGGGCGAGCAGCGAGATCCCCTCGGCCACAGACAGGAACGCGTCCGGAGCCAGCACGCCGGACTCGGTGTGCCACCGGAGCAGCGACTCGTAACCGACGACCCGCCGGTCGGGTACCGCGACGATCGGCTGGTAGAAGACGGAGAAGTCGCGCTCGACCGATCTGGTGAGCCAACCCGCGAGGTCGACCTCGGCCCGGATGTGGCGCAGCGTCGTCGGCGATGCGAATGCGACAGCGGTGCGGCTGCTCAGCGCGATGCACAGGGCGGCGTCGGCGTGGCGGACCAGATCGTCCTCGGACTCGGCGGCGAGGTGCACATCTCCGACGGCGACGCCCATGCACACGTCGAGGAACCAGCTGCGTTCCCCGTCGCTCACGGTGTGCGCACCGAGTTTGGTGCGGGCCGCCTCGATCAGTGCGTTGCGTCCACTCTCGTCGTCACCGGCGCCGGTCCACGGAAGGTGGATGAGCCAGTCGAAGTCCGACCGCCGCTGGAAACGCGCCCGCGGACTGATGGGCATCAGCACCTGTTCGATGAAGCGCTCGGCGGCCGCGGCCGACGTCTCGTAGCCATAGGCGACGACAGCTCGGTGGTACGGGTCGACCGACACCGCGATCACCGAGGTTCCCAACGTCAACACGACGTCATTCGCTGGTCCGATCCCCCCAGGGCGACGCCGGGGGCGCCGCAGTTCTCCATCGCGGAGATACTACTCAGCCGGTCCGCTTCCGGGAAGGAGGACGAGGCGCCACCGCTGGGGGACCAGGGCCGGCCGTCATGACCGTTCTCACAAATGCCCGCCGCGACGGTTCGACGAAACCGTGTGCAATTTTCGTGGGCCCGGGTCGAGACATCGATTTCTTTTGACAGATGTTCACAAAATCTGAGACCGACGCGGCCGGCGATTCGCCACTATTCTCGGCAGCGCTGCTAACGATTCCGCGAGGTGCGGCAAAACTGCTGGTAAGGTGCTTTCATTGCCTATGCGTAGGACACGAAAGATTACGCGGTTTCCGCCAATGCAGTCGCAGTGGCATTAATGCGAATCTCGGCGAACAAGCGGCTGTCCCCACAGCCGCCGACGGAAAGCGGTCGTGGTAGATGTCGTTGATCAGGAGGGTGCTCCGGCGCTACGACGCCCGGTCGATGGCGACACTGATCAGCACCGGCGGTGTCATCCCGCTGCCGGTCATCAGCGTGCTCGCGCCCGAGACGCTGTACCCGGGCGGCATGCCCATCCTGCTCACCATCTGGTCGTTCATCGCGGTCGTCTTCGCGGTGACGGCCATCCGCGCCCGGCTGACCGACCTCGAGTTCGCGTTCCTGGGCGGGTTGGGGATCGTGGGCATCTGCGGCACCTCGATGATCCTGGCCTCGCCACGATCGTCGACGCTCGTCCTCGCCATCGTCGCGGTCATCCCGGCGATCGGCGCGATCTCGGCGACCACCCGACTCATCCTGTCCCATCTGGCGCTGGCGGTCGTCTGTGCGGCAACCGTCCTCGCGGTGACAACGCCCTCGCTGCCGGAGTACCTGATCAGCTTCGGCGCGATGCTCGGCCTGATCGTGGTGCCGGTCTTCCTGGTCGTCGCATTGCGCAAGTCGATGGAGGCCGTGCTCGATCAGCAGACCCGCCTGGTCGGGATCGACCCGCTGACCGGCCTGCTGAACCGACGTGGCTTCCTGATCCGCGCATCGCAGCTCCTCTCGGCCGCACGGTCGTCCACCGGTTGGATCGGCATCCTGCTGCTCGACGTCGACCATTTCAAGAAGATCAACGACCAGTACGGCCACCTCGCCGGTGACGGCGTGCTGCTGGCGGCGTCGGCCGCGATCCGCGAGCACGCCCCCGTGGGTTCGGAGGTGTGCCGCTACGGCGGCGAGGAGTTCCTCATGTTCCACGTCGTCCACGACGCGGACGAACTGTGGCTCAGCGCCGAACGCCTACGGGCCGCCGTCGCCGCCGCAGCGCCGGTCACCATCAGCGTCGGCGGTGTCTGCGCGCCGCTGCGCGTCGCCGGCGACCCGCTGGTCTCCGGCCGTTTCGACACCGCCTATTCGACCGACGACGTGATCGGCAACCTCCTGGGCCAGGCCGACGCCTGCGTGTATCAGGCCAAGGAGAACGGCCGGGACACCACGGTCATCAAATCCATCGACGCAGTGACCTGGAACGACGGCGCGCCGAGCGCACATGCCGCCGACGCCGAGCGGACGGTGTCTCCGCCGTCGGCCAGCCTGTACGAGGTCTTCTACCGACGCCCGGCCGACTTCGTCGACATCGACAGCCGGACCAGCGGGCGCTGAGTCGTCGCGGCCTGGAGTGCGTCGGCCTCCCGGCGCATCCGACGCCAGGTCTCCGGGCTGGTGAGGGTGTCGAGCCGGGCGCGGTCCCACCACATGAGCCGGGTGCGGTACCGGTCGTCGGGGAACGGCGTCGCGGACACCGACTCGTCGAGGCGTCCACCACCGGATTGCCAACGGCGCAGAACGTGGTCGGCCGCGGTCGCCATCATGGCCTCGACCCCGGACATCTCCATGATGACCAGCCCCAACCGCGACAACTGACCGGCCACCGACCCCGCGATCGCCGATCGCTCGTCCACCCAGGCCGTCTTGACCTCGACGATGCCGTCGTGCAGGCGTTCTTCGATGGCGTTGACGAGCTGCACCTGACCGGGCTGACCCGCCCATTCGACCAGCGCGTGCGACTGCGCAGCCGCCTCCAACCGGGGTTGGACCCGTAGTCCGCCGACAACCTTGCCCTCGCTGTCGAGCACCGCGAAGAACATCGCGGTGCCCTCGCCGCCGGCGACCTCGTCGTACTCGAGTGCGGCCGCGCACCCGTGGCGGTGGTACGACGCGTCCGCGCCGGCGAGGTACTCACGCCACAGTTCGGGCTCCGACCGCGGGCTCGCCACGACCACCGAGTACTCCGCCCCGGTTTCGGGTGCGATCGATCGCAACATCCCGGTGCGAACCTGATCATTGGTGACTGACACCTTATTCATCGCAGTATTGCCTTCCAGGAATTAGTAAATTTAGAGACGAGATCTCCCCCGACCCCGCGTGTAATGCTGCCACAAGGCCACATTTATGCACTCCCACAAGCGCAGTTCTTTTTGCCCGACCGTCGCTTTGACGGTTGGCGTCGTGCAATCCCGTGCGACACCATGGGCTTATGCACACGCCGCCGGATGCCGCCGCCACCCTCTACTTCCCGGACGAACTACCCGCCGCGTTGACCGCCGAACCGTCCCTCACTGTGTCCGACATCACGGCCGGCGCCGCCCGCGCGCTCGATGAACTCCTCCCGCCCGCCGAGCCCGCTCTCCGGGACGAGACACCTCGTTACGCGCACTTTCCCTGGCGTAACGCCCTCGTCAAGATCCCCGGTCCGCGCACGTTCCGGCGCCTGCGGCTCGACCGCAACCGGCACAAACTGACCGCGTCGCAGCAAGACGCTGCGGGCGAGCTCCGGATCGGTGTCGTCGGTTTGAGTGTGGGACACGCGATATCACTCACGCTCGCACTCGAAGGCCTTACCGGCGAATTACGTCTTGCCGATTTCGACGAACTCGAACTCACGAATATGAATCGAATTCCGGCGACCATTATGGATATTCACGACAACAAGGCTGTGGTCGCCGCTCGACGCATTTCCGAGATCGATCCCTATCTCACCACCGTCGTACATGTGGACGGCATAACAATCGAGAACATCGATGAATTCCTCGACGGCCTGGATCTCGTCGTCGAAGAATGTGATTCCTTCGATGTAAAGGTCCTCGTGCGCCAGAAATGTCGCGAGCGAGGAATTCCGGTTCTCATGGAGACGAGTGACGGTGGAACCCTCGATGTCGAGAGATTCGACCTCGAACCGGATCGGCCCCTTTTCCACGGCCTGGCCGGCGACCTGCGCATCGAAGATCTCGTCGGACTCGACCGCGCGTCGCTCACCCCGCTCGCCGTCCGGGTACTCGAGCCGACGAAGGTGACCGCGCCGATGGCGGCGTCAGCCATCGAGCTCGGGCACACGGTCACCGCCTGGCCGCAGCTCGGCGGCGACGTCCTCCTGGGCGGCGCCACCGTGGCCGCGGCCGTCCGCCGCCTCGTGCAAGGCAAGTCCCTGCCGTCCGGTCGCGTCCGATTCGACCGGGACGCCTGGTTGGACGGCCTCGAGGACCCGATCGACACCCATGCCTCCGCACCCCCAGCACAACCACCGGCCGACGCCGAACCGCTCCGTCCGCAGGTGCAGCCCGCCGTCGCGGCGATGACCGATCGCGAACTCGTCGTGTACGCCGCGAGCCGCGCGCCGTCCGCCGGGAACCAGCAGCCCTGGCAGATCATCGCCGATGACGACGCCGTCACCATTGTCCTGGACCGCAGCCGCACCTCGACCCTCGACGTCGAGCACCGGGCATCCGCGGTGGCGGTCGGCGCCGCCCTGTACAACGCGCAGGTCGCGGCCGTCGCGCGCGGGGTGCTCGACGACATCGAGATCGTCGACACGGCCGACACGCTGGCCGGCCGGGCACGCCTCAAGGGCATCGACACCGGGTCGCGCTCCGCGGACGCGGAGACCGAACTCGACGCATTGCTCGCCCGCGGCACCCGACGTGGAGTCGGGGACGGATCACCGCTGTCGGCCTCCGATCTCGTCCGACTGCACGATGCCGCCACGAGTGATCGGACCCGGTTGGTGGCGCTCGACGACCGCGCGGACATCGACCGATATGCCTCGATCATCGCCCGATCGGATCGCGCCCGGTTCCTGACGCCCGAACTGCATCGGGAGATGTTCGCCGAGCTCACCACCGATCCGGCCGCCGCCGAGGGCATCGACGTCGCCTCGCTCGACCTACCGCCGGCGATGGCGGGGATGCTCGACGTGTTGCGGCGTGCCGATGTCATGGCGTTGCTCGACGAATGGGGTGGCGGTGCCGCGCTCGGTGCCGATGCCGGCGCCCGGGCCGCGTCGTCGTCGGCGATCCTGGTCCTGGTGCAGCAGGGCACGACCCCCGCCGATTACCTCCGCGGTGGGATCGTCGCGCAGCAGCTGTGGGTGGCCGCCGAGCGTCTCGGCTTTGCGGTTCACCCGATGACACCGACGTTCCTCTACGCCGGGGACGACGCGACCGCGCGAACGCTGTCGAGCAATCACGGCGACGAACTGGCCGCCCTGCGCGACGAGATGCTCGAGACGTGGCCCCTCGATGCCGGCGAGGCGCCGACCATCGTGCTGCGCCTGTCGCGCACGGATGCGCCGGTGGAGGTGAGCCGTCGTCTGCCCGTGCGCCCGCCGACGAGTGCTGGTCAGGCCTGACCGGGGTTGAGCTTGATGAACAGGGCGTCCATCTCCGCACAGAGGCGGTCGCCGTCGTGCAGGGTGCCCTTGATGAAGACCTTGCGCCCCTCGATCCGGTCCGCCCAGGCGTGGATTCGCAGCGGCGTGTTCAGCGGAGTGATCGACCGGTATTGCACGGTCAGATACGCGGTCCGGCTGACATGCTGGATCGCGACCGCCGACGCGAAGCCGCCCACGTCGTCGAAGGCGACCGCGACATGACCGCCGTGCGCGGCGTTGTTCCCGCCGAGGTGGAAATCGCGGAAGGTCAGTTCGGCGACGACCCCGTTGTCGTCCACCTCGGTGACCACATACGGCGGCAGGGTGATGTTGCCGCGCGACGGGAGGTCGATGCGGGTCCCCGCCGGTGAGTGCCACTCGTCGATCCGGGAATCGGCGAGCCGGTCGTTGAGCGTTTTCAGTGATTCGATGAGTTCGTCGACGAGTTCGTCGTCGGGGCAGGCGTAGCGGGCGTTGTCCATCAGCAGGCGGACCTGCTCACTGAACTCGCCGTATCGGGGTCCGCCGCGGTCGGTGGTGATGGCCGCATGGGCCCGGAAACCACCCTCGTGCGGGTCCTCGTCGACGGTCTCGACGGCGCGATCGTTCGCTTCGCTCACCGGCCAACCGTATAAGAGCCGGCGGTGCCGTGCCCTAGCCGGTGTCGGTGTCGGTGTTCCCCTCCGTGCGACGACGGTCGGCGAGATCCACACACACCCCGCCCCGGGCCAGCCGGCGCGTCGACTCGGGTATGTAGTCCGGCACGCCACGCGGACCGCGTTCCTTCTCGTCCCGGATCCGGACCGCCCTCCCGACGATCACCGCGACCGCCGCGGACACGACACACCACGCGCCCCCGAGGATCAGAATCCACCCCCATACAGCCATACGGACAGCTAAGCATCCGAAACTGAGATTTCGGTGATGTTCGAGCCGAAGACCGGCCGGCATCCAATGGTTGAATGCAATCCGCGTCGAACCCGTCACGACTTCGTGATCTCTTCCGACCAATCCGCCGCTTGCAGGCGTGCGGAGCGACCGGTCGCCCCGTCGATAGGCTGGTCCCATGAGTGCGACGCCCGACACCCAGGGACCCTCCGGCCAACCCTTCGACCCGGCATCGTGGGCGGTGGTGCCCGGCTTCGAGGACCTGACCGACATCACCTATCACCGCCACGTCGGCGAGGGCCGCGAGTACGGGATCGTGCGCGTCGCATTCGACCGTCCCGAGGTCCGCAACGCCTTCCGCCCGCACACGGTCGACGAGCTGTACCGCGTCCTCGACCATGCGCGGCGGTCACCCGACGTCGGCACGATCCTGCTGACCGGCAACGGCCCGAGCCCCAAGGACGGCGGGTGGGCGTTCTGCAGCGGCGGCGATCAGCGCATCCGCGGGCGTAGCGGTTATCAGTACGCCACGACACACGACGACGACGTCGCTGCGGCCGGCGCCGAGACGGTCGACGCGGCGCGGGTGAAGGCCGAGGGCGGGCGGCTGCACATCCTGGAGGTCCAGCGCCTGATCCGGACGATGCCCAAGGTCGTGATCGCGGTCGTCAACGGCTGGGCGGCCGGCGGCGGGCATTCCCTGCACGTCGTGTGCGACCTGACCCTCGCCTCGGCCGAGCACGCCCGGTTCAAGCAGACCGACGCCGATGTGGGTTCCTTCGACGCCGGTTACGGCAGCGCCTACCTCGCCAAGCAGGTCGGGCAGAAGTTCGCGCGCGAGATCTTCTTCCTCGGGGAGGCCTACGACGCCGAGACCATGCACCGGATGGGCGCGGTCAACCGCGTCGCCCCGCACGCCGAGCTGGAGGCCACCGCGATCGACTGGGCGCGCCGGATCAACAGCAAGTCGCCGACGGCCCAGCGCATGCTCAAGTTCGCGTTCAACCTCACCGACGACGGCCTCATGGGCCAGCAGGTGTTCGCCGGTGAGGCGACCCGCCTGGCCTACATGACCGACGAAGCCGTCGAAGGGCGTGATGCGTTCCTCGAGAAGCGCGACCCGCGCTGGGACGATTACCCGTACTACTACTGAGCCGGGTGCCCGAGAGTGTCGAACGCACAGAGCATTCATTGAGGGCGGGTGACGACCAGCGTCGCTCGTCTGACGTAGATCGATGTTGGATGTGGGCGATCATTCTTCAGCGGGTTCGACCCCGTCGACAACACAGCTCACGCCCCTCCGGGTTGTCGACCGGAGTCATGAGTTGCCCACTCGCAGGCGATTCCGGACGATATTGACACCGCCCTGATCGAACCGGCGGCGAACCAGGTCCGGTGCGAACGACGCCGCCGAATCGAGCTGAGAGACCGGACCCGCCTCGGCGTGCGGCAGTAGTACGCGGTGAACCGTAGGTGCGTCGCGTGGCCTGCCAGTGCGCCAGACACCTCCAGATCGCGGCGCCGCCGCTGTCGTGGCGTCAACTCGACGCGGCGTTGCCGACCTGCACGCGCAGAAATCCAGTCCGCTAAATGATGAGAGGCGCACCGCCTTTCATGACAAGATGGCCGGCGCACTCCGCGGCGATGAATTCGAAACGACTCACCGATGATGCTGCGCCGCATAGTACGCCGAAACTTTTTTTCCGTAGCGCGACGTCACGGTCCCTCTCGGCGAGCTCGGCACGCAGTCTAGTCCGTTCCGCGCGCTCACCCGCCGCCTCGGTCGGGCGGCACCTTGCGATCTCGTGGACGTTGAGTTCCCGTGCCACCTCGGTGACTGGCCCGTCCACCATCAATCACCCGACGAGCAGCGCCTGTGCTCAGGAGTAATCGACCGCTTCCTGACCAAGCAGATACCTCTGCAGCAGGACGACGCGCGACATTCGGTCACACGACCGTCGTCGGTCAGCAGCACATCTACCGTTCTGGGACAGAATACGGTACGTATGTGACAGGATTAGACTACTGACGACGATCGAGGCACAATCAACGAAACATGCTGCACAGTAGCCAGTTTCGCGATTTCCGAGCCTGTGGAAACTCCTCGAAATAGAACCCATGTTCCTGTACCTTGGAGTCATGCCAGAGCTCACCACGCTCCTCGATCAGCTCGTCGAGACCGCCCCACCCGCCGACGATCCCACGGGCAGAGCAACATTCGACGCCCTTGACACGTGGCGTCTGATCCGCAACCTTGCAGATCATCAGATCGCCCTGCACGCAGCGCAACTCGACGAACTAGGCGTCGCCCAGAAGGCCGGTAGCACCACCAAGAGACTGCTGATCAAGTCAGGACATGCACCGGCCGCCGCTCTTCGCACCATGCGGGGTGTCGACGCGCTGCCGACGCTGCCCGTGGTGGCGCGTCACGCCGCTGATGGGCGGCTGTCCGGCGAGGTCGTCGATGCCATCGTGCGGGGGATCAACGAGATCGAGAAGCGTTGTCACAAAGCCCTTTCCGATGACGAGCGCGCCCAGTACGAACTCGAACTCATCGCGCAAGCACTCTCCGGCGCAACACCGACAGAAGTGCTCAAGCATGGCCGAGCCATCGCCAATACTCTGGCGGACACCGCCGACTCCGGTGTACCGGCCGCCGACGACCCATCGCTGAACGCGGTCAACGCCCACACCACCGACGACGGCCGCGTCGAAGTACATGCCGACCTCACCCAAATCGTGGGAGAGAAGTTCCAGGCCATGATCGACGAACGCTCCTGCCCCAGGCCCGAACCCGACGGCGCACAGGATCGACGCACCGCCGAGCAACGCCGCGCCGACGCCTTCGAACTGATCCTCGACCAAGCCGCGATCGGCGCGAGCATCAACACCGTCGGAAGCCCACGCACGCAACTGATGCTGACCATCCCCGCCACGGGAGACCTCGCAACACTGCCGTGGACCGGATCGGTCAGCCATGCCACCGCGAAGCAGGTCTCCTGCGACGGATCCTTGACCGAGATCGTCCTCGACAGTGAGGGCGTACCGCTGCAGATGGGTCACACCCGTCGGTTGTATCCGGCACACTTACGCAAAGCGATCATCGTCCGCGACGCGTGCTGCATCAAATGTGGTGCACCGCCGTCCCATACGCAGGTGCATCACATCAGGCCGTGGGCCGACGGCGGTCCCACCGACCTCGACAACGGCTGCCTGCTCTGCCAGCGCTGCCACACACAGGTCCACCACCACGGGTGGGACATCGTGATGGGTTTCGACCGCCACCCCTGGCTCGTACCGCCCGTGTCGATCGATCCGCAACGCCGACCGCTACCCGCATACAACCGACGCACCATGCGCCTCGACGACGCCGCCTGACCGGCCCTCCGACACACACTTTCGCGCAGCACCTTTTCGCACCCGGCCATCGCCCGGGATCGCATCTGTCCCTTGACAACTCCACAGTGACGCCCCAGTCGGCTCCGTTCCCGGTCAGAATCGTGGGCCGGGGACGGGCCGTCGGGGACTACGAAGAAACCCGTTGTGCACGGGGCGAGCCCCACTACTGCTCCCTGAGGAGGCCGGAGCTTGCGGAGGCCGTCACGAAGGGTCCTGGCGAGTTGCGTCGCCAACCCTTCGAGGCTCGTCGACCTCGACGCGCTCCTTCGTCGCTTGCTCGGCCCGGCGGCTAACGCTCCTCGCACCTCAGGGAGCAGAAGGGGCCATCGCTTGCACCCCCTAGAACAGCGGTTTTGTGGTTCTTCGGATTAGGGAGCGGGGTGACGCGCCCTCCGCAAGCGCCGGCCTCCTCAGGGGGCAGGGGCGGCCGCGCCCTCCGCAAGCTCCGGGTGCTCAGTTCTCCGGCCCACACGCCGGGACGTCGACGGTGACGGTCGGGTCGTCGACGAGCGGCTGGATCGGGACCTCGGCGTCCCCGTGTGCCGAGGTCGGCTCGTCGATCTTCAGCACGATGGTGGCGGTTTGGCCCGGTGCGATGCCCACGCGGGTCGAGTAGTACGGCCGACCGTGCAGGGCCTGCTCGACGTAGAAGGCCCCGCCCTCGCCGAGGGTCATCTCCTTGAGGACCGCGCCCTTCGTCGCCAGGAACTCGACGTTGGCGAGGTTGGTGCCCTTCTTCACCGACAGTTCAGTCCCGAGGTTGCCGGCGACGTAGTCGGTGGTGTCCGTGGTGTCGAGGGTGTTGGTGAGCTTCACCGTGATCGTCGACTCTCTGGTGTCACCCTCGCACCCGCCCGAGGTGTAGCTGATCTCGCGCCGCAGGAAATAGTCCAGCTTCGTTCCGGACGCATTGCCGATGGCCACCTGCAGATAGGGCGACGACGTGTCGGAGATCTGGTGACCCAGCTTCGTCGACTCGAGGATCTTCTGATCCTCGGCATCGGTGCTGTACACCATGATCCGCCGCTCGTGCACGCCGCGACCGAGCGCCTCGAGCAGATCCCGCGTGCTGCCGCCGGACGTGACGAGTTTGTTCACCACGGCCTGGGAGATGGCCTGCAAGTAGTCCTTTCGCGCGGCGTTGTCGTCCGCGAAGCGCTGATACGCCGTCGACAGCGTGATCGGGACGACGTTGTCGGCGGTGATCTTCTCCCGCCCCACCGACACCGGGCCGACGACCTCCAGGACATACTTCAGCGCGATCGGATCCAGCGCGATCGCCCCGTCGAGTTGGCGGCCGGTCTGAGCGCGCCAGTTCGCCAGCCAGATCTGCGCGGCGTCAGGGAAATGGGCGCTGAGGTTGCCGTTCCGGAAGTCGGTGTAGGGGCGGTAGTAGGAGTAGATCGCGTCGTACTCGGGGCCGAGGTTGATCTGCGGGGTGGCCGGGTCGCGGAACTCCGAATTCGCACCGAGCTCAGGGATGGTCACCCGGCCCCCGGTGGCGTTCAGTACCGCGAAACCGCCGACGAGGCCACCGGTGCCACGGGCCTCGGACGGTGTCTGGAACGCCATGAAGTAGTTGCGCGGACCGTCGGCACCGAGCATCGACGGGACGAGTTCGGCCGCGATGCTCGTCGCCTGCACCGTCGAGTCGGCAGCCTCGACCTGCTCGGCGAGCTGATCCCGGGCATCGGCCACGACGCCCAGCCAACTCGGTTCGATCGCCGAGACCTGGGCAGCCACCGCAGCCGACTGCTCCGCGACCGACTTCAGCGCCGGCTGCGCATCCCGCAGCAGTGCCAGGTTCACGGTGTTGCCCGTGCGCAGGCGATTCGGGTCGAGCACGGTGGCGAGGTCGGCAGCCGGCACCAGCACGTCGGCCGAGAGCGCCGCGACGGCATCGCTCATCTGCTGCACCGACTTCAGCGGCGATCCGACGACCGGCACCGCCGCAGCAGCCGACCACAGGAAACCGTTCGCACGGTCCTGGGCGTCCTCGGCCCGCACCGACGCCGCCTCGGCCGCCTGACGGGCGCCGGCCTGATCGCCGTCGAGCATCAACGCCCGGGCCCTGCTCGCATCCGCGCGCACCGACTCCAGATCGTCGCGGACCTGAAATGCCGAGTACGCCAGCCAGATGAGCGCGGCGGCGACGAGCAGCAGCACCACCGCGACGACCTGGACGACGCGGTTGCCCGCCAGTCGCCGGATCATCGGCTCTCCCCCGTCGCGTGCCGGCCCGGTCGAGTGGCGGAGGCCTGCTCGGCGGACGATTGGCCCGCTCGCTTCGCTCCCGGCGCCGCCAGCCACGTGACCAACGCCTCGACCTTCGGTTCGACCTCGGCGAAGACCCGGTCGAAGTCCTCGCGCGGACGGCCCATCGGGTCGACGATGTCCAGCAGGTCCGAGTTCGGATCCAGGCGTCCGCGCCCGGCGATGATCTCCGGCAGCGCGCCGAGGTCGCAGAGCGCGGCGAACTCGGTCAGCGTGAACACCCGCTTCCAGCGTGCCGGGGCCATCTGCTGCGCGGCGGCACGGTGTTCGCGGCTCATGCACAGCACGAGGTCGGCCTCGGTGAGCATCGGCGGGCGCAGATACCGGGACTCGAACCCCGATGCGTCGTAACCGTTCTCGACCAGGACGGCGGAGGCGTGCGGATGGATGGGCTGCCCGTTGAGCGCTCCGACACCGGCGCTCGACGACGTCACGGGGACACCCGCCCGGCCGGCGAGGCCGGTCAGCACGCGTTCGCCGATCGGTGAACGACAGATGTTGCCCGTGCACACGAACAGGATCGACATCTGCGGCGTCGCCGCTTCGGATCCGGTCACCATTCCTCCTCGATTCTGCGGGCAACCCGCGCCAATACGTCCGGATGCCCCAGCTCTGCGTGCGTCGTGCCGGCGTGCAGCACGTCGACGACGGCCCGTCCGGCCGGATCGACCGCACGCCTCCAGGCGTCCGGGTCCGGGTTGTCCTGCGCCGCAACGTAGAGCACCTTACCGGCGGCCACCGGACGCAGGTCGTAGGAGCGCGCCGCCGCGGCCAGGCCCCTCGTCCGGTCCTCGAAGCGCCGCAGTGCGTCGGGATCGTGCTGCTCGGCCAGGGCACGCAGGGGGTGATCGGCGGCTCGCAGCTCCGCGTCGTCCACCATGGCCAGTTCGGCCGGCGTCCGCGCGTCGAGCAGCACCAGCAGCGCGACCTCTTCGCCGAGTTCGACGAGCCGGCGCGCGATCTCGTGGGCGACGACACCGCCGACGGACCAGCCGACGACCCGGTACGGTCCCTGCGGTTGGGTCGCCCGGATGGCCTCGACGTGCAGTGCCGCGATGCCCTCGATCGTCGTCGGCAGATCCCGCTCGGCGAGTACGAGTTCGGGCAGTTGCAGGCCGAACACCGACGCCGACGGCAGGGACTCACCCAGCGCCCGGAACTGTTCGACGATCCCGGTCGCGGTGTGCACACACCAGACCTCGGGTCGTCGGCCGGTGCCGGGCGACAGCGGCACGACGCGTCGGCCGCTGACGCCGCCTTCCGGGTCGTCGAGCAGCCGGGCGATCTCGGCCGGGGTGCGATGACCGAAGAGCTCCGCCGCGTCGACGACCCGGCCCGTCCGGCGGGCCAGTTCGTCCCGCAACTGCAGCAGGGCGAGCGAATGCCCACCGGCGGCGAAGAAGTCGTCGTCCATGCCGATGGGTGTCCCGGCACCGTCCGCGCCCGCGTGCGGACCGGCCGCCGCGTCACCCAGCACGGCCCGGAAGGCGTCGAGAACCGCTGCCTCGGTGGCGGTTCCCGGTTCGCGCACGGACTCCGACCAGGCCGGTTCGGGCAGTCGGCGTACGTCGATCTTGCCCGCGCCGCTGAGCGGCAGGTCGTCGAGCACGACGACCCGGCTAGGCACCATGTGCCGCGGCAGCGACGACCGGCACGCGGCCCGGAGCTCGGTGGCCGGCACCGACGGTGCCACCACATAGGACACAAGCGCTGGTCCGACCGGACCCGGCCGCAGGACGGTCACCGAGCGCTCGGCGCCCGCCCGCACGATCACCGCGTCGATCTCGGCGGGTTCCACCCGCTGACCCCGGATCTTGACCTGACGGTCCGCCCGGCCGACGTAGACCAGCTCGCCGGTGTCGCGATCCCACCGCACCAGGTCCCCGGTGCGGTAGCGGCGCACGCCGTCGGCGCCGGCGACGAACGTCGTAGCGGTGTGCGCCGGATCACCGAGATAGCCACGGGCGACCCCGGTTCCGCCGATGTACAACTCGCCGACGACACCCGGCGGGACGTGGCGCAGCTGGGCGTCGAGCACCTCGGCGCCGATGCCCGGTCGCGGATGCCCCAGCCGGATCGGTTCGCCGCGCCGGAACGCACTGGTGGACACGGTCACCGTCGTCTCGGTGGGGCCGTAGATGTTGAGAACCTGGGCATGCTCCGACCACACCGCGGCCAGATCGGCCGAGAGTGCCTCGCCGCCGATGTACACCAGGCGCAGCGCACCGATCGCCGCCGGTCGCAGTGTGCGGACGACCGAAGGCGTCGCCGTGAAGACGCTGACCCCGGTGCGGTCGAGGAACCGGGTGAGGTCGTCCCCGCCGGTGATCCCGGCCGGGACCACCACCAGGGTGGCGCCGGCGGCGAGTGGCAACAGCATGTCGTGGAACGTGGCGTCGAATCCCGGACTGATGGCCATCCCGACGCGGTCGTCTGGTTCGACGTCGCCGAGCGAGGCCACGCGGTGTACACCGCGATGGGTGACCCCGACGATGTTCGGGGTCCCGGTGGTACCCGACGTGGTGATGACGTAGGCCAGCGCGTCGCGCGACACCGGTGTGACGGGTTCGGACACAACGGGTTCCGTCGGTTGTGCGGGGATGTCGGCGGGCGTGATCACACTCGCGGACGCGCCGGCGACCACGTGGTCGATCCGGGCCGTCGGGTAGGTGACGTCGACCGGTACGCACACCGCGCCGATCCGGCTCACCGCCCAGATGGCGACGACCGACTCGATCGACCGCGGCACCACGACGGCCACCGCGTCACCGGCACCGAGCCCTCGACGTCGCATCGCGCGGGCGGTCACCGAGACCCACCCGTCGAATTCGCGGTAGGTGAGGGACCGGTGCTCGTCGGCGATGCCGGGACGGTCGCCGTACGCCGCGACAGCCGTCGTGAACAGCTCGGCCAGCAGCGGTTCGGCCCCCGTCGTCGAGGACGCCCGCGCCCGGTCGGCGACGAAGCGTCGTTCGGCGCCGGTCAGCGGCTCGATGGCCGCGAGGCGACGTGACGGCTCCCCCACGACGGCGGCGACCGCGGCGACCACTCGCTCGCCGAGGGCGCGGATCGTGCCCTCGTCGAACAGTTCCCGGCCGTGGTGGACCCGCAACCGCCAGCCGCCGGCGTCGGGCACCGCCTCGACGTGGATGTCGAACTCGCTGCGCGGCGACATCCACGTCGGCGCGCCGGTGTCTGCCGGGTCGGGCCCGGGCATGTCCGGATCGGCCATCGAGAACGCCACCTGTACCAGCGGATGCCGCCCGGGGACGCGCGGCGGGTCGATCAGGGCGACCACATCGTCGAAGGCGATCGCAGCATGATCGAGCGCCGCCAGGTCGTCGTCGCGGACCGCCGTGATCAGCTCGCCGACGGTCATGCCGGGGCGAATCCGGGTGCGCAACACGACGGTGGAGATGAGCATGCCGACCGTGCCGGCGGTGTCGGAGTCGCGGCGCATCGAGGCGGGCGTGGCCAGCGCGATGTCATCGGATCCCGACTGCACCGCGAGGGCCAGCACCAGCGCCGCGTGCAGGATGTGGAACTCGCTCGCCGACGCCCGGCGCGCGGCCGCCGGAATCGCCTGTCCGACCGCATCTTCCAGCAGATACTCGGTCGTCGAGGTCCGCAGGTCCCGAACGACGGGGCGGCGCTGGGCGAGGTCGAGCTCGCCGCTGTGCCCCTCGAGCGCGCGCCGCCAGAAGTCCACCAGGGCAACCCGGGATCGCTCGTCGTCGGCCGCCATCTGCCGGGCGACCGCCGCGAAACCCGTCGGCGCCGGGCCGAGGTCGAGACCCGCCAGCAGCGACGCGAGCTCACGCTGCACGATGCCGGCGGATTCACCGTCCATGGTGATGTGGTGCGCGATCACCACGACCGCCACCGGGGTCACCTGATCGTCGCCGATGACCAGCCACACCCGGACCGGTGGCTCACCGGTGAGATCGAAAGCCTCCCCGAGCATCCCGATCCCCGCGGGCGTCGTGAGCTCGGCCGCACCCACCCGCCGCAGGGACGGGCGCCAGGCGTCGAGAACACGCTGCCGGGGACCGTCAGGTGTCGTGAGATACCGGGTACGGAGCGCGGGATGGCGGTCGACGAGGGCCTCGACCGCGCCGATGACCGCGGACTCGTCGGTTCCGGGCGGCACGGGCACCACCGCGGGCACGGCGTAGATCGGCACCGCTCCGAGCATCTGCGCGCCCACCCACATCCGGCGCTGCGTCGGAGCGAGTTGGAGGTCGCCGAGGTCGGACTCCGACGCGCCGGCCGGCGCGCCGCCTCCCGCATCCGTCCCCTCCGCGGGGAGTTCGGTCACCGCCCGCGCGAGCGCGACCGGGGTGGGGTGCTCGAAGAGCAACCGGGTGGGCACGCGGACGCCGAGCCGGCGCCCCAGCGCGGAGGTCACCCGTGTGGCCGAGAGCGAGGTACCGCCCATCGTGAAGAAGTCGTCGGCGTCCCCCACCGAACCCGGTGAGACCTCCAGCACCTCGGCCATCGCGTCGGCGATCGCCGCGACGAGTGGAGCCGAGGACACCGCATGCGACGGCGCCCCGGCACCAGCCGGCGCCACCGCGGTGCCCGATACCCGTTCGGCCGCAATGACGTCGACGTCCGGTCCGTCGACCTCCGGGAACGGCTGATCGGCATCGGTTGCCGCCGCGACGACCGATCTGCGGAAGTCGTCGAGAAGCGCCTGCGCGACCACGGTCGGGACGGCGGCGGAGTGCACCACCGTGATGTGCAACTCGTCGTCGCGTTCGGCGAGCACGACCTCGACGTCGAACTTGGCGTCCACGGTCTCGGTGTACTCCGGGACCAGCCTGGCGATCACGGCATCCGCCTCGGGACCCGGGCCACCCGCCGACGCTCCGCCGAGCACGACTTCGCCGGAGGACTGGGGCACGACGTCCTGATTGACCAGCAGTATCGAGATCAGCGGGTCCCCGGCCCCCCGGCCATCGGGACGGACCATACGGGCGACGTCCTCATAGGGGACCTCACTGTGCGGCTGGGCGGCCAGGGCGGCATCGCGAGCCCGCACGACGGCGTCGCGGATCGGGAGCTCCGGATGCAGTCGCGTCCGCAGGGCGACGGTGTTGACGAACATGCCAACCACCGACTCCCACTCCGGCGCGTGCCGGCCGTGCACCGGTACGCCGATCAGCAGGTCCCACTCACCGGTCCACCGGCCCAGCACCGTCGCGAGCGCGGCGTGTGCGACCTGGAAGACGCTCGCCGACATCGCTTTCGCGGTCTGGTGCAGTGAATCCGTGCCGACGATCGACGCCGACAACCGCCCGGCGGCAGCGTCGCGCGGCCGCCCGCCGGTGTCCGCGATGCCCGGCAACCGGAGCGGGCCGGGGGCTTCGGCGAGCGTCGACGTCCAGAAACGCAGTTGCCGTGCGTACCTGCTGCGCGGATCGGACGGGTCGCCGAGACGGGCGATCTGCCACTGGGTGAAGTCGGCGTAGGTGAACGCCTCGTCGGCGGGGACCGAGAGCCGCTGGCCGTCGTAGGCACGGAGCAGGTCCGTGAGCAGCACCCGGATCGACCACCCGTCGATCGCGACGTGATGCAGGACCACCGCCAGATGGGTGTGCGGATCCTCCGCCGAGTCGAGCTCGAAGACCGCGGCCCGGAACCCGGTCTCGGACCCCAGATCGAACGGCCGCCGCAGGAAGTCGTCGATGTCCCGACGGAGACCCTCGGGACCCGTCGCGGCGTCGACGAGGCGATGCCGTAGCACCGGACTCCGATGCTCGATCCGGCGCTGCCGTGGACCCGACGGCGAGTCCGGGTGGACGGTCCGGAGGACGGCATGAGCCGCGACCACCTCGTCGACCGCCTTCCGCAGGCGGGCGAGGTCGACACGGCCACTCATCCGCAACACGAGCGGAACATGGTAGGCCGTCGAACGC
The DNA here is from genome assembly GCF_042668985.1 of Gordonia sp. NPDC057258. Taxonomy (NCBI): domain Bacteria; kingdom Bacillati; phylum Actinomycetota; class Actinomycetes; order Mycobacteriales; family Gordoniaceae; genus Gordonia; species Gordonia sp. NPDC057258. The sequence continues at coordinate 188,135 of NZ_JBHUXZ010000002.1, read as the reverse complement.
GGATCGAACTGATGGTGAATCCACATGCGGCGCTGCGGATATGCGAGCGGCAGGAACTCCGGCACCGGGAGTCGGGTGGGTGCCGCGCCGGACTCCACTCCGCTTCCGGCGCCGGTATCACCCGGCCCGGCCAGCAGTTCGTCGACACGTCGCGCGACTCCCGCGACCGTGCGTGCTTCGAAGATCTCGCGGACCCCGATGTCCGCACCGGTCGCCGCCGTCAGCCTCGACGTCACCTGCGTGGCCGACAGCGAGGTACCACCCTCGGTGAAGAAATCGGAATCGGCGTCCAGCGACTGAACGGGACGGTCGAGGACCTCCGCCCACACCGCGGTCACCAGTTCCTCGGTGGCCCCCGACGGCGGCCGCCCGGGGCGGACATCCGAACCCGCTGCCGCACCGGCGAAATCGGGATCGGGCAGCGCCGCCACGTCGATCTTCCCGTTGCGTCCGAACGGCAACGCCGGGACACCGACGATCGCACTCGGGATCATGCTGCGCGGCAACAGGTGCGCGAGCTGACGAGGCAGGTCGGCCACTTCCGCATCGTCTCCGTCGACCACGACCCACGACACGAGGATCTTCTCGCCCGCCGGGGTGGTCCGCGTCGCGGTCACCGAGGTCGCCACGCCGGGCAGCCCCGACAGCGCCGCATCGACCTCACCCGGCTCCAAACGCACGCCGCGGATCTTCACCTGATCGTCGGTGCGACCGTGGATCACGAACGTGCCGTCGGGACGACGGTGGACGAGGTCACCGGTCCGGTACATCCGCCCGCCGGCGCTGAACGGGTCGGTGCTGAACGGATCGGGGACGAACGCCCCGGCCGTCGTCGCCGGGTCGTCGAGATACCCACGGGCAAGGCAGTTCCCGGAAAGGTACAGTTCGCCGACGGTGTGGTCGGGCACCCGTCGCAGCGCACGGTCGAGCACATACATCCCCACACCCACCAGCGGCGCGCCCATGTGAATCGGTCCGCCCGGAGTCGCCGTGTACCGCGCGCTGCTCACCGCCACGGTCGCCTCGGTCGGGCCGTACTCGTTGCTCAGCGTGTGGCCGGCCGTCCACTCCCGGACCAGCCCGGCGCCGAGGGGTTCACCGCCGACCGCCACGTGACGAACACCGGGGAGTTCGTCGGGCCGCAGGGTCGCGAGCACCGACGGGGTGGTCAGCAGGACGCTGACCCGTTCGGCGTCGACGAACTCGGCGAGCTCGTCCGCGGCGATGACATCGGGCGGGCACACGACGATCGTGGCGCCGGCGACCCGCGGGGGCACGAGCCCCATCAGGTGGGCGTCGAATCCGGTTGCATACGTGTGCAACACCGCGTCCGACGAGTCGAGCCGCAATCGGGCCACGGTGTCGCGCGCCCAGTCCGTGAGGCCCCGATGGGTCACCTGCACACCCTTGGGCAGTCCGGTCGTCCCCGAGGTGAAGGTGATGTAGGCGACGTCGTCCACCGACAGCGGGCGCACCCGCTCGGCGGCGGCGAACGGCAGCGAATCCGCCGCATTCGCAACGGAATCGGTATGTCGGGCGAGCAACTCGTCAAGGGCGAGCACCGGGATGCCGCCGGTCACGGATTCCGCGGTCGCCGCGAGGGTGACAACGGCACGCGGTCGGCACCGCTCGATGATCATCTGCCGGCGCCCCGCTGGGTCGGCCGGATCGACGTTCACGAACGCTGCGCCCGCGCGGGCGACCGCGACCGTGGCGAGCACGCCGAAGACCGAGCGCGGCAGCAGGGCGACCACCACGTCCCCCGGACCGATTCCCGCCTCGATGAGCGAGCGAGCCGTGAACGACGCGAGGCGGTCGAGGTCGGAATTGGTGAGCGAGACACCCGGCCCGGGCACCGGATGGCGCCGGTCGACGACCGCGATCGCATCCGGATCGTCAGCGAGCCCACCGGTCAGCAGCTCGTCGAGCGTGTCGAACTCGCGAATCCGGTTCTCCGGCACGGTTTCCAAGACCGTCGTCGAGGCAGCCGGGGCGAGCAGCGCCGCGACCGTCCGGTTCGGCTCGCGGACCCCGCGCCGGATCGTCTCGACGACGAGGTCGCACAGCGCGTCCAGTCTCGCGGCGCTCGCCACCGCATCCGTGCACGTCATCATCAGATGCAGCGCACCGTCCCGGCGGTACATCGACACGTCCACACCGAACAGCGGCACTCCCCCGAAGGCACTCGCGTCCGACGGGACACCCGCTGCCGCAGCCGGACTCGCCGCCACCAGCTCGTCCGGGACGGCGCCGAGGGAAACCTCGAACAGCGGGGTGCCCGCCTTGACCCGACCGGGATCGGCGATCTCGGTGATCTCGGTGAGCGGGAGGTCGGCGTGCGCGAACGCGCCGAGGTCGACCGCGGTGACCGAGGCCAGGAGGTCGACGAACGGCAGGCCGACGTCGATCGGGGTGTGCAGGGGTACGGCACGGGCGAACAGCCCCGGCACGGAGACCAGGCGCGGGTCGATCCGCCCGGACAGGGCGGTGCCGATCGTGACCGCCTCGGCGTCGGATTGCCTTGTCAGCACCGCCGCGAGCGCGGTGTGCACGACGATGAACGGAGTGCTGTGTCTGGCCACCGCCAGTTCGTCGAGTGCTCCGGTCTCGGTGCGGTCGAGCGCCCGGTGCGCACGGTGCACCACCGCTCGTTCCGGCGCGGACGGATGCGGGGCCGCCGGGTTCAGTTCGGGCAGGCGCAGTGGTTCGACGGCCCGATCGAACGCCGAGACCCAGTGCGCGACGAGCTCGGTCCGCCGGGCGGCCAGCGACCCGGCTCGCCACGCCGAGTACTCCTGGTAGTCGACATCGGCGGGTGCCGGGAGGGTCCCGGACAGGGCGTATCGCAGCTCTGCGAACAGGATGCCGAACGACTCGCCGTCGACCGCGATGTGGTGCGCGACGACGAGAAGCCAGGTCTGCCCGTCCACCGCGCAGATCCGTACCCGCCAGGGCAGTTCGGCGGCCAGGTCGATCGGCGTGTGCAGCGCACCCAGCGCGGCGTCGACCGACTCGACGTCCGCGACCGAGACCGTCTGCGCCAGTTGCGCTCTCAGTTCACCCGCGACAAGGTAGTCGGGTCGGCGACGCTGCACCGGGCCGTCGGGACCCGACGGGAACACGGTGCACAACGCGTCGTGCCGCGTCACGATCTCGAGCAGGGCACGGCGCAGCTCGTCGGGGCCGGCGTCGATCGGGAGGGCGAGCGGCATCAGATACCCGGTGAAGTCCGGCTCGGTGCGCCACCGGAGCCACAGATCCATCTGCTCGGGGGTGAGCGGCAGATCCACCCCGTCAGCGGCTGCGAAGTCGGCGAGACCGGTCCGGGAGCCGTCGGCGATCGTGCGTCCCGAACTCGCCGCGGACTCGATGTGCGCGGCGAGTGCGGCCACCGTCGGGTGGGCGAACACATCGGCGACGGAGACATGGTCGCCCGTGCCCGTCAGCGTGGCCGCGAGTCGTGCTGCCGACAGCGACGTCCCTCCGGTCGCGAAGAAGTTGGTGTCCGCGGCGACCACGGCATCCGTGCCGATCACGGCACGCATGGCGTCGGCGACGGTCTGCTCGACCGGTGTCAGTGCTCGGGTCGATCCCGTCGGCACCTCGGGCAGCAGTTCCGTGAGCCGGTGGCGGTCGAGTTTGCCGGTCGGGGTCATCGGCCAACCGTCGACGATCGCGACCCGCGTCGGGATCATGTGCGCCGGGAGCCTGTTCGCACAGGACACGAGGATCTGCTCCGCGGAGAGGGCGTCCAGCACATCGAAGTCGGCGAGGCCGTCCTCGGTGACGAATGCGAGCAGCCGTTCCTCGCCGCGGCGGCTGCCCGGGTCGAGGAGCACGCGCGCGTCGCCGACGCCGGGGTGCTCGCGCAGCACCGACGTGATCTCACCGAGTTCGATGCGGTGCCCGCGGATCTGGACCTGGTCGTCGCTGCGGCCGAGATAGACCATGCGGCCGCCGGCGATCTCGCGTACGCGGTCGCCGGTACGGTACATCCGGCGGCCAATGCCGCGCGGGTCGGCGACGAACCGCGAGGCGGTCGTGGCCGGGGCGTTGTGATAGCCGAGCGTGACCTGATCGCCGCTCACGTACAGTTCGCCGATGGCGCCCACCGGAACCGGGCGTAGGTCGCGGCCCAGGATCGCCGTCGAGACGCCGTCCAGCGGGACACCGATGTCGCTCCGGGCGTCGTCGACATCGACGTCGACCGCAGTGAGGTGCACGGTCGTCTCGGTGATGCCGTACATGTTGACCAACCGGACGTCCGGATGCGCGGCCGACCACTCCCGTAACAGCCCCGGCGACAACGGTTCGCCACCGAAGACGACGGCTCGCAACGCGGGTGATCCGGCGTCCGGGGCGACGGCGGCCACCGTCGGGTCGATGAGGTTGCCGAACGCCGTCGGGGTCTGCGAACAGACGGTGACCCCGTACCGGTCGATCGCCGCCGCCAGCAAGCGCGGGTCGAGCACGGTGGCGCGCTCCAGTACGACCACGGCACCACCGGAGGCCAACGGCCCCAGGATCTCCCAGACGGAGAAGTCGAACGCGTAGGAGTGCACCCAGCTCCACACGTCGTCGTCGGACGCGGCGATCGTGTCCAGCGCGGCGCCGAGCATGGCCGCCAGATTCGCGCGGGTCACCAGGACGGCTTTCGGTACACCGGTGGAGCCGGAGGTGTGGATCACGTAGGCGCCACCCGGAACCGGTTGTGCACGTTCGCCCGTCGCGACGGCGCGCACCGCCGGCCCGGCTTCGATGACCGCGACGGGAGCGGTGGCGTCGACGATCAGCTCCGTCCTCGACGGCGGATCGTCGGGTTCGATGGGCACGTACACCGCGTCGGCCAAGAGCACCGCGACGATCGCGATCACGGGCTCGGCGCTCCGGGGCAGCGACAGCGCGACTCGGTCGCCCGGTTGTACCCCGTTCTCCCGCAACGTGTTCGCGAGGGACTCGGCGCGACCGAGCAGATCCCGGTAGGTCAGAATCGCGTCGTCGGCGATCACCGCGGCGGCGTCCGGCTTCGCCTGCGCACGGCGTCGCAGGGCATCGATCGGGTCGACGGGAGTGGTCCGGCGGCTGCGGTCGGAGAGCGCCCGGGCGGCGGGAACCGGGACGCACCCCGCGACGACCGAGTCGGGCGTCGCGACACCGAGCGCGGCGACCGTCTCGACGAAACGGTCGAGCAGGTGGCCGGCAACCATCGGGTCGACCCGGCGTTCGGCGACGGTCAGCGAGACCGACAACCCGTCCGGCTCGTCGAAGACGGTCAATTCCAATGCGGTTCGCGCCTGGCCGGCGGCCAAGGTCTGGACCTCGGCGAACACCGCCGGGTCGGCGACGTCGGGCCGGGAGGCGTGATAGGCGAAGATGACATCGGCGAGCCCCGTCGGTGCCGCGTCGGCGTGGGTGATCGCCGCCGTCAGGTCCGCGCCCACGCGGGCGAGGGCCTCCGCAACGCTGCGGCGCCGCACCCCGGTGATCCGCACCGGTACCGTCTCGACGAACATGCCGACCGGGCGTAGTTCCTCGGTGGTGAATCGTCCTGAGACCGGCACCGACAACACGAAGTCGTCGGAATCCGAGTACTCGGCCAGTACGGCCGAGAGCGCCACGCACAGCATCGTGTTGAGCGTCGTCCCGTAGTCGCGTGCACGAGCAGCGGCACGGTCCCGGGCCCCACGGTCGACGTCACGACGCAGGACGGTCGCCGGACCGGAGGTGAGTCCCGCCGGCACCGGTTGCGCCGGCTCCGGCAGCACGAGGCGAGAAGGGGCCTCCCGCAATGTCTTCGCCCAATAGACCTCGGCCGCCGCATCCACCGCGGCCGGCCGCGCGGACAGCGCGGCACTGAAGGCCACCGCGTCCTCGGTCCACACCGGAGTCGCACCGTCGAGACGAGCACGCAGTGCATGCGCGAAGTCGTCGACGACGGTGTGCAGCGACCACTCGTCGATCGCGATGTGGTGGGCGACGAGTGCGAGCTCGGTCCGTTCGCCGGTCTCGTCGACGACCGCACGCCACGGCAGGTCCACCGTCAGGTCGAAGGGGGCCGCGACGGCGAGGTCGATGCCGGTCGCGTCGAGGGTGGCCGCGGTCATCGGCGCGGCCACACTCGCCTCGTCGACTCCGCGGACGACCGCGACCGGCTCCCCGCCGTTGTCGGGGTACACGGTCCGCAGCGCCTCGTGCCGCGCCGCGACGTCGATGAGTGCGGCGCGGACGACTTCGGCCGAGATACCCTCGGCGAGAACGACATGCACCGGCAGGTGATAAACGGTCGCCTGCCGGTCGGCGCGATTGAGCAGCCAGATCTCCTGCTGCGCGCGGGTCGGCCGGTAGCGGACGGTGCCCGCGGGATCACCCGGCGCGGCGCGGCGCGGCGCGGAGGCCTCGAGGACGGCGGCGAGTTCGGCGAGGGTCGTGACATCACCGAGATCGCGCACGCTGACGACGACCTGCAAGGTGTCACCGAGGTGCGTGGCCAGTTGCATGAATCCCAGTGACGTGGCGCCGAGCTGGACCAGTTCGTCGTCCAGGGACGGGTCGGGCACGCCGAGGACGGACGTCACCGCGTCGGCAACGGCGCGTTCGATCGGCGTCGACGGACGGCGGCGCGCGGCGGGCGTTTCGGGCGCCGCGGCGATCAGCCCGGCGGCGGCAGACCGGTCGACGCCGCCGAACCCGTCGAGCGGTACCGCATCCAGGATCGTGACCCGGCGAAGCCACAGCACCGCCGGGAGTTCCGCGTTGACCCGGCGCCGAGCCGCCGCCCGAATCCGTTGCGAATCAAGGGGTTCGGTCGCCTCCGACGACGCGGAACGGGCGGGCACGAGTCCGAGCGCGAGCCCGTCGCCGTCGCCGTCGCCGTCGCCGAGTACGGTCGCGGTCGCGGCCGCAACACCGGGGACCTCCGCGGCGGCACGTTCGAGCAGTGCGAGATCGACTCGGATGCCGTCGATCTCGACGATCTCGCCGGCACGGTGATCGACGACGAGAAGTCCCGTCCCCGGTTCGAGGTGCCCGCGGTCGCCGGTGACCAGCATGCGCCGGCCGGGATGCCACGGACAGGCGACGAGCGTCGTCGAAGTACGCATTCCGTCTCCGGCGAAGTACTGTGGCACAACGCTTCCCACGACGTACACGTCACCGGTAATGCCGGGCGGGAGGGGTCGTAGACGGTGGTCGAGGATCGCGATGCCGACGCCGTCGCGCGGGTGTCCACTCGGGAGGGGCCGGTCGATCGGCTGGTCGGAACGGACCCGGTTCGCTGCGGTGTAGGGGCCCAGCACGCCCCGAGGGCTGTAGGCGGTCCGCACATCGCGGCCCGCGGCGTATCGGACGGCCGGTGCCGGCGCGGCGCCGGCGTCGACGATCAGCACCGTCGTCCCGGCGCCGTGCTGCGGGTCGTCGACAAGCAGCCCGGAGGGCACGATCCGGTGCGTCACGCCGGCGGCGTCGGTCTCGACGAGCCGCAACCCGTGGGCGGCACCGGCGACGATCTCGAGGTGGGCCGCCCAGGAGGCCGTCGGCGCCGTGACCGCCAGCTGTCCTTGTCCCGCGTCGGATACGTTGTGGCCGATTGTTTCCGGCGCGAACAGGCCGTCAACGATGAGCACGGACACGGCCCGCTGCGGGAGTGCGACGACACCCTCGGCGCCGACGGCGAAGCAGGCGGTGTCCTCCGGACGGGACGACGCGGGCTCCGCCGACGGCGCGACGCCGGTCAGTCCGGACAGGGTGTGCACGTCCTCCGCGCGGACGCCGGCCGGCACGTCCGCATCGTCGTCGGCGATCACCAGCACGCCGGACACCCCCGGGACATCCGGCGACACCGAGTGCGGTGCTGCGGGATCGAGCAGGATCACGGCGGCCCCCGTCGCCGCGACGGCCCACCACGACAGCACCCGGTCCGCGTTTGGCCCGACCAGGACGCCGACCGCCGAGCCGGGTCGCGCTCCGAGCGTGCGCAACCGGGCGCCGAGGTCGCGAGCCCGCGCGTGCAGCTGCTCGAAGGTCAGCAGCGATGCGTCCGAGGATGTTCCAGAGACCTCGACGGCGGGTTCATGCCGGTGCCGCAGCGCGACGTCTGTGAGGGCCGTCCAGACGGTGCCCGCGTCCGGCGCCTCGTTCGCCGTCAGCGCACGCGCCTCACCGGCCGGGGTGTCGGAGAAACGCAGCGGCAGGTCGTCGACGCGGGTGTCCGGCGCCCGGAGGAGCGCATCGGCGAACGTGTCGAGCATCGACAGGAACTGCCCGTGGTGTTCGGCGACCTCCGCGTCGTCGTACCGGTTGGGGTTCGCCTCGACGCCGATCATCAGCGACGAATCCTGATCCTCGCCGGGTACCGGGTAGATGTTGATCGTCAGGTCGTCGGCTGGGCCGACGGTCAGGATGTGAAACGTGGCTCGTGCTTCGCCGCAGGGGAATTGGCGGTCGAACAGCATCAGGTTGAGCATCGGCCCGGAGCGTTCCTGAGCCGCCGTGCGGGGTGTCGCCCCGGAGGACTCGTCGGCGGCGAGGTCGGCCCAGATGTCCTCGCCGCGGTAGCGCTGATGTCGCAGTGCGCCCATGAGCGCGGCCTGGGTGGACGCGAGCGCGTCGGCGACGCTGCCCGATCCGGTGACCCCGGTGCGCAGCGGCACGATGTTGGCGACCGGGAGCGGGGTGGCACGCAGCGCCGCGGTCGTCCGCGCGGCGACCGGGAACTGGAAGATCACTTCGTCGCCTTGCGCGGCCGCGCGGCCCAGATAGGCCGCGAAGGCGGCGACGAGAACGTTGGGCAGGATCGTCGAACCGTGTTGTGCCGCCGCACGCAACCGCGCCATCGTGTCGGCGGGCACTGCGGAGGCGACGCGCCTGGCAACGGCTGCGGGACGCCCCGGGCGGTGCGCCAGGGTCGCGGCGATCCCGACGCCCGCCATGTTCTCCCGCCAATACGCGCGGTCGGTGGCGAAGCGCTTCGACTGGCGGTACTCGGCGTCGGCGCGGGCCGGAAGGTCCAGGTCGACCGGCTTCTGGGGCGGCGCGGGCTCGCCGGTGACCGCCGCGTGATAGGCCGCGAGGGCCTCGACCATCCGGTCCTTGCCGCCCATCCCGTCCGAGAGCAGGTGATGACCGCGGTTGTAGACCAGCGCCTTGTCGTCGGACAGCCGGAACAGGCACCCGCGTGCGGTCCGGTCCACCCGGGGGTCGAGGGGTCGCGAATAGTCCTGCGCCATCATCTCCTCGGCGACGGCGCGCGGGTCCGGCCGGTCACGAAGATCGATGATGTCGGCCCAGTAGTGCAGGGCGGGGTCGTACACGCCGACCAGCCCGTCCTCGGTGTCGACGAACCGGAGCTGGGTGAACTGCGCGCGCTGCACCACCGTGCTGGTCGCCCGCACGAAGAGTTCGGCGTCGATGGGACCGTCGATCTCGACGTACTGGGCGACGTTGATCGGCACATCGAGCGCCGCCTGCTGGGTGAACCACAGCGATCGCTGGGCCGCGCTGAGGGTGAAACGACGCGGGGCGTCGGGGTCGGAGGGACCCGACGGGGCCACGAACTCGCGCTTGGACGAATCGCTCATACGACGACCCGGCCTCTACGCGTGCGGCCGGGGAGAACGGGGCTCACGGGGCGGGCCGACCGTCTGATCCCCCCGGTCCCAGAAATGCCATGCCACACCCAGCCGTGCATGAAAAAGGCATGCGTCGGCCGCGAGATCGAAACACGGGCGTCGTCGAATTCAACGCCTTGCCTCACCACTCACCATGTGCCGTCCTCTTGTCACGCCGATCCGTTGCCGCCGGTCGCGTGGTGATTCTCATCATCGACGCGTCACCGGGGCGAACGGCCATTTCCCGACACTGTCATCGCGACGGCCGCTCGGCGTGAAACCGATGCGGGCCGAGCGGATGACAAGAGCCTATGGGACGGGTTGTCGCCTCACAACTCGGGGGGAACGCCGTTACTGACGCTAATCGATGTGAACGGAATGGTATTTCGCGCGACCTGCGACGGGATTCGGAAACACCGTGAATGCACACCCGAATTCACGGTCGGCAGAACAACGTCGAAGTGTAGTGAAATGTCTCGGAATTGCACCCGAGGAGCAAAGACCGAGAAAGGAAAACGACGGCCGTGCGTACACGGGCCGTCGTTTTCCGGACAACAATCGCCGATCGCGCGATCAGCCCCCGAAGATGTCGCGCAGGTGCTCGACCTCGGTGACGCGCTCGGCGTGGGTCGGCGCGGTGGGCGAGGCCAGGATGCACGTGACACCGGCCTCCCGGAACGCCGCGACCCGCTCGGCCACCTGGGCCTTGGAACCGATCAGCGACATCGACGTGACGAGGTCCTCGGGGACCGCGGCGGCGGCCTCCATCTTCTTGCCGTCGAGGTAGAGGTCCTGGATCAGCTTCGCCTCGTCGGTGTAGCCGTAGCGGATGGCGAGCTGGTTGTAGAAGTTCTTCCCACGGGCGCCCATCCCGCCGATGTACAGGGCGGCATGATGGCGCACGAGCTGCTTGGCGTTGTCGATCTGCTCGGCGTCGTCGGAGATGCGGGCGGTGGCCTGGACGACGATGCCCAGATCCCCCAGCGACGGATCGCGCTTGGCCTTGCCCGCCGCCAGCGACTCACCGAAGGCCGCGTCGATCTGCTCGGGGTGGAACAGGATCGGCTGCAGCTCGTCGAACATCTCCGCGGCCAACTCGATGTTCTTCGGGCCGATGGCGGCGAGGAGCAACGGGATGTTGTCGCGTACGGGGTGATTGATGATCTTCAGGGACTTGCCCAGTCCCGAGCCGCCATGCTCCTCGTCGAGCGGCAACGTGTAGTGCTTGCCCTGGTAGTTCAGCTTCTCGCGGCGCCAGACCATCCGGCAGATCTCGGCGTGCTCGCGGGCGCGTCCCAGCGGGTAGTCGTACTTGACGCCGTGGAATCCCTCGATCACCTGCGGACCGGATGCGCCGATACCGAGCACCGCGCGACCGCCGCTGATGTAGTCGAGGCCGGCCGCGGTCATCGCCAGGTTGGTGGGCGTCCGCGAGTACATCGGCAGGATCGCGGTCTGCAGTTCCATCGTCTCGGTCTTGGCCGCGATGTACCCCAGCTGCGAGACGGCGTCGAAGCTGTAGGCCTCCGGAACCGCGATGCGCTGCACGCCCGCGGCTTCGAAGTCCGCGAGGTTGTTGATGGTCTCGCGGAAGTCGCCCGCGTAGTTGATCGGCATGCCCAGCTTCATCGATGTCATGCCGACGGATTCTTCCACAGCGGCGACCGGTTTCCGAGGGTCTGTTGAACGTTCGATAGGTCGGCCCCGGCCGGGGACCCCGCGCACCGGAACTGTGCCCGATGTTTAGGTAAATGAGGGCGGTAGGTCCCACAATCGTCACCATGAGCGGCGAGATGCTGATCCTGGTGCTGTTGGTGGTCACAGCCCTCGGCTTCGACTTCACCAACGGCTTCCACGACACCGGCAACGCGATGGCGACGTCGATCGCCACCGGCGCCCTGAAGCCGAAGGTCGCGGTCGGGCTGTCGGCGTTGCTCAACCTGGTCGGCGCCTTCCTGTCCGTGGAGGTCGCGGCGACCATCACCAAGGACGTGCTGAACATCCAGCAGACCTCGGGACCCGACGCCGGGGAGCTGGTGGCCGGCTTGTCGGCGACGACGGCGCTGCTCATCATCTTCGCGGGCCTGATCGGCGGCATCCTGTGGAATCTCTTCACCTGGCTGTTCGGGCTGCCCTCGAGTTCGTCCCACGCCCTGTTCGGCGGGCTGATCGGTTCGGGCCTGGCCGCGATCGGTGTCAGCGGGATCAACTGGTCCGGGATCACCTCCAAGATCCTCATCCCCGCGCTGGCCGCACCGGTCATCGCCTGTCTGGTCGCGGCGTGCGGAACCTGGCTGGTCTTCGCGATCACCCGCCGGATCGCCGACCGGCAGAAGGAGGACGGCTTCCGCTACGGGCAGGTCGCCACCGCATCGCTGGTCTCGCTGGCCCACGGCACCGGAGACGCCCAGAAGACGATGGGTGTCATCGCGATGGCCCTCATCGCCACCGGACACCTCGAGGCGTCGAGCGTCAGCCACGGACTCCCCTTCTGGGTGGTGTTCAGCTGCGCCGCCGCCATCGCGATCGGCACCTACCTGGGCGGCTGGCGGATCATCCGCACACTCGGCAAGGGACTCGTCGAGATCACCTCGCCGCAGGGCATGGCCGCCGAGGCGTCGTCGGCCGCCATCATCCTCACCTCGAGTGCCGCGGGCATGGCGCTCTCGACCACCCAGGTCGCGACCGGCTCCATCCTGGGTTCGGGGGTCGGCCGCAAAGGCGCCCAGGTCCGCTGGTCGGTCGCCGGCCGGATGGCCGTCGCCTGGGTGACGACCCTGCCCGCCGCCGGCGCGGTCGGTGCCGCCTGCTACTTCCTCGCGCACCTGTTCGGCGACGTCACCGGGGCCCTCATCATCTTCGCGATCCTGGTCGTCGCGTCGGGCTACATGTACTGGCGCGCGCAGGAGAACAAGGTCGACCACGAGAACGTCAACGACGCCTGGGAGGGCGAGGCCCTCGCGGGCGAGGAGTGGGAGGAAGCGGTCGCCACCGAGACGGACGACACGACCCTCCCGCTGCCACCGGTCATCCCGGCCGAGATCATCGTGCAGCACGACCCGGAGAGGAGCGCCTGAGAATGGAGACGTTCGAGGCCATCGGCAAGGTCCTCATCGTCGGACTGGTACTGGGAGCGGGACTGCCCGCGCTGTTCGCAGTCGGGTTGCGTCTGCGGTCCCTCGCCGAGGGTTCCGTCGCCGCCGACGGAACGACCTCCGATCCGCATCCCGCGCTGAAGCCCGTGGCGTATCTCATCTTCGGCGTCGTCATCCTGGTGATCGTCGTCGGGATCCTCTGGATCACCCGGCAGACGATCTTCTACTACACCGGCGTCAAGATCTTCCCGTTCGGCTACAAGTGATCGTCCCCGCTTCTGATCGGAGACACCCCGTGGACCGCCCGACACTTCTGCAGAAGGTCGTGGAGTGGTTGCGCGCCGGCTACCCCGACGGCGTCCCGCACAACGACTACATACCGCTCGTGGCGCTGCTGCGCCGGCAGCTGACCGACGACGAGGTGAGCCAGGTGTCGGCGGAGCTGGCCCGCGAGTCCCCGCCGCCACCCGAACCGATATCGCGGATCGACGCGGCGGTGAAGATCACCCACTACACCCATGAACTGCCGCACGAGGACGACATCGCGCGGGTACGCGCACACCTCGTCGCCCGCGGATGGCCGTTCAGCGACGACCCCGATCCTGATGGGGACGGTCCGACCGATGGGGACCTGCCCTGAGGACCCTGCGAACCCTGCCGCTGCCGTCGACCGCCGCCGTGCTCGACCACGTCGACGACCTCCGGGCGATCCTCGACGGTTCCTCGGCCTTCCTGCCCGTGCCCGACGACGCCCGCGCCGCAGCCGAACTCGCCTCGGCGCTGCAGGTGGGCGCACCCATCGACGACCCCGTGTCCCTCGTGGTCTCGACATCGGGGTCGACGGGCACCCCCAAGGGCGCGCAACACACTCCGGCGACCCTCGCCGCGTCGTCGCGGGCCACCGCCGATCATCTGGGCGGGCCGGGCAACTGGCTGCTGGCGCTGGCCCCGCACCACATCGCCGGCCTGCAGGTCCTGCTCCGCGCGCTGACCGCCGGGCAGACGCCGGTGGTCCTGGACATGCGGGCCGGTTTCGATCCCGAGGTCTACGCCCGCGCCGTACGCGACTTCGAAGGTCCGCGGCGATACACCTCGCTGGTGCCCACCCAACTCGTCAAGGTTCTCGACCAGCCCGCCGCGACCGCCGCCTCGCGGGAGCTCGACGCCATCCTCGTCGGCGGTGCGGCGACCCCGAAACCGTTGTGGGACAGAGCGGTCGACGAAGGTCTGCCGGTCGTCGCGACATACGGGATGAGCGAGACCGCCGGAGGGTGCGTCTACGACGGGCGGCCCCTCGACGGCGTCGCGGTCCGCATCGCCGATCCGGCACCCGACGGGGTGGGGCGCGTACTGCTCGGCGGTCCGGTCGTCGCCTCCGGCTATCGCAATCTGCCCGACCATCCGGCCTTCGCCGAGCCGGGCTGGTTCCGCACCGACGACCTCGGCCGCGTCGACGACGCCGGACTGCTCTCGATCGTCGGCCGCGCCGACGAGGCCATCTCGACCGGCGGGCTGACCGTCGTACCGCAGGTCGTCGAGGCCGTGATCGCCGACGACCCGGCGGTCGCCGAATGCGTCGTCGTCGGACTCCCCGACGACCGGCTCGGCGAGGCGGTCACCGCGTTCGTCGTCGTCCGTCCCGGAGAACGCCTCGACGTCAACCGCATTCGCGATTCGGTCACCGAGCGGCTCGACAAGTACGCGGCCCCCAGGCGGGTCGTCGAACTCGACGCCCTCCCCCTCCGCGGACCCGGCAAGTACGACCGACGCGCCTTGCGGGCCCGCTTCGGTGCGCAGATGTAGTGTGTCGTCGCGCCTGGCGCAACGATGTGCGACAACTGCAGTTCAGGCGGCGGTCGCAAGTGCCTGGGAGATCGACGTCGCGACGTACTCCGCTCGGTCGCGGAGGTCACCCCAGGTGTAGTTCAGCACCGTCCAACCCGCCGCGAGGAGCGCATTGCGTCGGGTGCGGTCACGCTGGAACGTCTTCGAGTCGCGGTGGAAGGCGAACCCGTCGATCTCCACCGCCACCATCCGGTCGAGGAAGGCGAAGTCGATCTCGTACCCACAGGTCGGATGGTTCGCCACCCACCCTTCGATACCCGCGGTCCGGAGGATCGTGACAGCGAGACGCTCGGCGGCCGACCGCGCACCCGATTCCAGCAACTCGACCATCGGACCCATGTCCGCCGCGCCGACGCACCGGCGCCGCCGCTCGTAGGCTTCGACGAGACGCTCGACCGTGGTGCGCCGCTGCTGCAGCGCAGCATCGATGACCTCGACGCCGCCCTCAACCGCACCCTCCAAAGCCGACAACGCGACCCCGGTGACCGGTAGCCCGTCCCGGGTCAGCACGTCGGCGTCGGCGAGAGCGCGGTTGAGAATCCGGACTCCCGTCACCGGATGACCGTGGCGGCCGCGGAGAGCGGTGACCGTGGGCAAGGCGGGTGGGGCTTCGACGATCCCATGCCACCATGCGGCAGCGAGTCCCGAGAGGACCCCGTGAGTGCCGACGGCCAGCGTCGCGGTCCGGATTCGCGTGCGGTCGGTCTCGGGGTGGTCGGCGAGCCGATAGACACGAGGATGCACCGATACCCACTCGCCGGCCCGCACCCGACGGTGCACCGCCGACCGGTTGATGCCGTGTCCGCGGGCATCGGCAACGGTGAACACGCCGTCCTGGTCGAGGGCGAACGCCCGAAAGTCCGGCGGAAGATGCATGACCTTCAGACGCACCTGCGCCGCAACCGGTTCCATCGCTCGACGTCCCCCGCAGATGTAGTGTGTCGTCGCGCCAGGCGCCACGAAGTTCTACACCTGCCGGGCAGCCGCCGGCTCGCGCGCGCGGCCGTGACACGATGAACCCCGTGGCTACCCCCTCGCAGTGGATCCAGGGCGCTCGTCCGCGCACGCTCCCCAACGCGATCGCGCCGGTCGTGGTCGGTGTCGGCGCGGCGGCGCACTCCGGCGACGTCACGTGGTGGAAGTCCGTACTCGCGCTGGCGGTGGCCGTCGCGTTCATCATCGGCGTGAACTTCGCCAACGACTACTCCGACGGCGTGCGGGGGACCGACGACGACCGGGTCGGTCCGATGCGCCTGGTCGGGTCGGGCGCCGCCTCGCCGAAGGCCGTGAAGACCGCCGCGTTCCTGTGCTTCGGGATCGGCGCGGTCTGCGGGCTCGTCCTCGCCATCGCGACGGCGTGGTGGCTCGTGCTGGTCGGCGCGATCTGCATCGCCGGCGCCTGGTTCTACACCGGCGGCAAGCGCCCATACGGCTACGCCGGCTGGGGCGAGGTCGCGGTGTTCACCTTCTTCGGGCTCGTGGCCGTCCTCGGCACCCAGTTCGTCTCCGCCGGCCGCGTCGACTGGGTCGGACTGGCCGGCGCGATCGCGATCGGCGCGATCTCGAGCAGCGTGCTGGTCGTCAACAACCTCCGAGACATCCCCAGCGACACCGAATCCGGCAAGATCACCCTCGCCGTGCGCCTCGGTGACGCCCGGACCCGGATCCTGTTCGCCGTGCTTCTCCTGACTCCGCTCGCGATGAGCGTGGTCCTGGCGTTCGCGACCCCCTGGGCGCTGCTCGGACTGGTGACGTTCCCACTGCTGTGGCAGGCCTACGCCCCGGTCCGAACCGGGGCGGCCGGACCGGGACTGATCCCGTCGATCGGGACGACCGGCAAGGCGATGCTCGCCTGGGCGGTCGTCACGGCGGTCTCGCTCGCGCTCACCTGACGGACCTCGACGCCAGACCTGCGCCGACGATCAGACCTGCGCCTCGACGTCGGGCAGGCTCGCCACGACCGCGGCGCGGAGTTCGTCGGCCGTGGTGGCGGACTCGATCAACGCCCGCGACGCGTCGTCGGCGGTGTCGATGATCCCCAGCAACAGGTACTCCGCGCGGAGGCGGCGGTCACCCCGTTCCCGCGCGATCTCCATGGCCCGGCCGAACACCGTCCGGGTGTCGTCCGCGAAACGCGGACGGGCGCCCCGGCCCCGCGGTCCGCGCCGGCCGCGCCCCGGCTCCCAGGGCCCCTCGCCGCCGAACGGTCCGCCCGGTCCGAAACTTCCCGGCCCGAAACCCTCCGGCCCCAAACCACCCGGCCCGAAACCCTCTGGCCCGAGACCCTGTGGGCCGCAATCCGGCCGGGGTCCGCGACCGCGACCATGGTGCCGGTGCCCCCGACGCCCGTGACCACGTCCTCGAGGGCCGCGCTGGGCACGCTCGCCCCAGCCGTCGGACAGGTCCTCACCGAAGCGCCCGCGCACCGCGTCCCGGACCTTGTCGAGGTCGATCCCGATGCCGCGCAGGGCTTCTCGATCCTCCTCATAGCGTTCGCGAGCCGACTCGTCGTCGGCGGTCTCCGCGGCGTCGGACCGTTCCGCGTGCTCGTCGTGATACTTCCGAACCACCTCCCGGGCCGACGTCAGCGCTAGCCCCTGGTCGGCCAGCAGCGCGAACAACGGGCTGCGGGCGTTGCAGAGCATGCCCAGGATCAGGTGGTCGTTGCCGAGTTGCCGGTGACCCAGGTCGCCGGCCTCCTGCGTGGCGAAAGCCAGCAGCATCTTGTCATCGCGACTGATTCGCTCAAACATCTGTGTCTCCTTCTGGCCCACTCGCGCGGGCCTCACGTTGTGAGTGCTTCTGATGCACGGCCTGTCGGCTGATCTGCAGCACTTCTGCGATCGCCTGCCAGCTCCACCCGTGGGCACGGGCGTTGGCCACCTGCACGTCCTCGAGTCGGTCGGCCAGGGTGCGCAGGGCGCGTACCGCGGCCAGGCCCCTCGCCGGATCGCCGCTCGCGGCGTCTCCGGCCAGCTCGGCGCTCGGTGCGTCGGGTGCGGTGTCGGTGCTGTGGTCGTCGTGCATGATGTCAGGTTATGTTGACATCATGGTCGTGTCAAGAATAGTTGACGAGCGGGGCATGGCACACCTGGTTCGATCGCGCATCCGCGACCGGACTACTCGTTCTGGATCGACTCGCTGATGTTCATCCGCCCGGCCCGGACCGCGGGGACGAAGGCACCGATCAGGCAGAGAGCCACGGCGATGGTCACGAAGAGCAGGGCCGACGGCCGTGGCGAGTACAGCACCGTCAGGGACGTCGTGATGGTCAGGATCTGGTTGCTGAGCAGATGCATGGCGGCACCGAGGACGACGCCGAGGACCGACCCGACCAGGGCGACCGCTCCCGCCTCGGCGAGCACCGTCCGCGAGACGAACCGGCGGGAGGCCCCCATCGCCCGCAGGACGCCCAGCTCGCGGCGTCGTTCGAGGACCGACAGCAGCAGCGTGTTGAGCAGTGCGATCGCGGCCGCACCGGCGACGATCCACTGGATGGCGACCGCGAACGCGCCCGCCTGCTCGACAGTGGCCTGGGTGGCCGCGAGGGCCTCGGCACCGCTGTAGACACTGATGGGCTTGTTGCCCGTCGTCGGGACGCCGTCGACGAGCGCCTCGAGGTCCCGGCGGACCTGCTCCGGGTCGGCATCGGGCGAGGTGATCACCTGAAGGTAGGTGTCGCCGTCGCGGTCGAACCACTCCCCCAGCAACTCCTGCGACATGGCCGCCACACCGGAGTCGAGGGAGACGTAGTCGACGGTGTCACGCACGACCGTCTGCCGCGGACCGTTGGGGGTCGCGAGTTCCACCGTGTCGCCCGTGCCCACGCCCAATGCGCGGGCCAAGACGCTCGACATCAGGATGCCGTCGCCGGCGAGGACGCTCGCCACCGCTTCCGGCGACGCTTTGCGCATGAACGGTGCGCGCGAACCCGGCTCGAGCCCTTGCACATTTGCCTTGCTCTCGCCGATGTTGACCGCGGCCCACTGACCACCGACGACCTCGGTGACCCCAGGAACCGCCGCAACGCGTTCGGCCACCGAGGGCGGCAGGATCGGACCCAGGGGCAGGCTCGCGGCCGACGTCGACGACACGTAGAAGTCCGGATCCCCCAGTCCGTCGAGCGATTTCGACATCGACGAGACGAGGTTGTCCAGCGCTCCCGACGTCCCCATGCCGACCGCGATGGCCACCGCGACCGTCATCAGCGTCGCCCACGCGCGCCGCGGGGCGCGCTCGGTGTTCACCGAGGCGAGCTGTCCGGGGCCTCCGAACCAGCGCGCCACCCGAACCACCGCCCAGGCCAACGGTTTCGACAGCGCGAAGCACAGCAGCAGCGCGCCGACCAGATAGAAGACGCCGGCGACGATGGCCGGGCGGCCCGGCACGGTTGCCACGACCACCCACGACGCGATCAGGCCGGCGACCCCGAGCACCGCGGCGATCACCACCGCGGGACCACGCCGCGCGGCGGAGTCCGACACCTCGACCGGAGCCATCGCCTCCACCGGCGAGACCGCGAACACCGCCCGCGCGGCCAGCGTCGTCGCCGCGACACACGCGACCACGCAGGCGATCACCGCCGCCGCGGGCGCGTATCCGGGCAGGTGATAGTTGATGACGGTGCCGACGGAATCGGCCGGGGGTTCGGGCAGGCTGCTGATCACCGCCCGCCCGGCCAGGATTCCAAGGGGGATGCCGAGTACGCCGCCGACGAAACCCATCAGCGCGGCCTCGCCGAGCATGTCCCCGACGAGGTGAGACCGCTTGGCCCCCAACGCTCGGATCATCGCCAGCGACCTCCGCCGCGACGCCACCGCCATGTTCATCGTGTTGAACACCAGGAAGGCGGCGATCACCAGCGACACAAGCGAGACCAGCAGGGTCGCATCGCGGGTCACCGAACTCGCGACCTCGGCCTGCTTGGCGCGGAAGTCCGGATCGACCACCACCGCACGGCCGTCCACGATGCCCTGCAACTGCGAGCGCACGGCGGACAGATCGGCGCCGGGCTCGGTCACGATGAGGATCGAGTCGAGCCGGCCCTCGAGTCCGACGAGCCGCTGCGCGAGGTCGACGTAGGCGAAGAGAAAGCGGCCGTTGTTGAGACCGGCGGCCTGCTCGTTGCCGACGACCTCGAGGACCTCGACCTCGATCCCGTTGACGGTCAATCGGTCTCCGCGGTCGAGCCCGAGTCCCGGGCCGACGAACACGCCGGTGCGCAGTCGGTCCAGGTCGACGGTCCCCGGACCGGTCCCGGCCTGCCCCTGCTGCAGGGCGCCGCGCAGACTGCCCGAGAGCTGGGTGACGCGCTGATCGGAGCCGAGCAGCGGCACGGCCGAACCGTCGACGACGACCGACCCGCGGATCATCGGCACGACGGCCGCCGCCGCGTCGACGTCGCGACGGATCTCGCCGGCCAGCGACTCGTCGACGCCGGTGTCGGTGATACCGGCGACCTCGATGTCGGCGACCCCCGACACCGCGTTGTTGAAGTCCCGCACCGATTCCGACGCCGACCCGTAGGTGCCGAGCACCGCGATCAGCAACGCCGACGACACGACCACCACCGCCAGCGAGGTGAGCAGGCGCAGCCGGTGGGTACGGATCTCGCGCAGATTCAGCAGGCGGATGCGGGTGAGACCGGCGGCTAGGGCGGCGGCCCGAGAACCCCGTCCCGCCACTAGGCGATCTTCCCGTCGCGGACCGTGATGGTGGTATCGGCGACCGCAGCGGCCTTCGGGTCGTGGGTCACCATCACCACCAGCCGGTCGGGGGTGTCGTGCGCGACCTCGAAGAGCAGTTCGAGTACCGCCTCACCCGTCTTGGAGTCCAGGTTGCCGGTCGGTTCGTCGGCGAGCAGGATCGTCGGGTCCATGATGAGCGAGCGGGCGATCGCGACGCGCTGCATCTGGCCGCCGGACAGCTCCGAGGGCCGATGGTCGATTCGATCGCCGAGTCCGACCCGCCGGAGCAGGTCCACGGCACGGGGTTTCGCCTTGCGGAGCGACTGGTTGTCGAGCAGTCGCGGCAGCGCGACGTTCTCCCACGCCGACATCGTCGGCACGAGGTTGAAGAACTGGAAGATGAACCCGACGCGGTTGCGCCGGAACTCGGAGGCGGCGGTGTCGTCGAGTGCCCCGAGGTCGACGCCGTCGATGCTGATCCGGCCCGACGTCGGGGTGTCGAGAGCTCCGAGTACGTGCAGCAGGGTGCTCTTGCCCGCTCCCGACGGGCCGACCACCGAGACGAACTGACCGCCGTCGATGGACAGGTTCAGACCGTCGAGGGCGCGAACCCGTTCCTCGCCCATCTGGTACTCGCGCACCAGATCGACTGCTTCCACCAGGGCACTTCCGGTGCCGGGCGTCCGCCCGGGTTCCATCGACACTCCCGGATCGTAACCCACCCGCGGCGGCCGGCCCGGCTCTCAGGTAGTCCAGCGACCGGTGGCGAGGAACTGGTCGAGCACCGTCTCGGCGGGGCCGAGGTCGAACGAACCGGCGGCGAGCCAGTCGTCGTCGAAGTAGGTCGTCGCGTACCGATCCCCGGAGTCACACAGCAGGGTGACGATGCTGCCGGGCGTGCGCGCGGCGACCATCTCGGCGACGAGCGAGAAGGCCCCCCACATGTTGGTGCCGGTGGAGCCACCGACCCGACGACCGAGGAGGTCGCTCACGCGGCGGGCGGTCGCGATCGACGCCGCATCGGGCACCCCGATCATGCGGTCGATGACCTGCGAGATGAACGACGGCTCGACCCGCGGCCGGCCGATGCCTTCGATGCGCGAACCGGTCTGGGCGGTCAGCGTGCCGTCCGCCGACGCGTAGGCCGGCAGGAACACCGAGTTCTCCGGGTCGACGACGGCCAGCCAGGTGTCGTGGCGCCGGTAGCGCACATACCGTCCGAGGGTCGCCGACGTACCACCGGTACCCGCCCCCACGACGATCCAGGTGGGGATCGGATGCTCTTCCTCGGCCAGTTGGGCGAAGATCGACTCGGCGATGTTGTTGTTGCCGCGCCAGTCGGTCGCACGCTCGGCCATCGTGAACTGGTCGATGAAGTGGCCGCCGAGTTCGGCCTCGAGACGCAGCGCCTCGGCATAGACCTCGCCGGGGTGGTCGACGAAATGGCACCGCCCGCCGTGGCGTTCGATGAGTGCCGTCTTCGCGGGCGAGGTGCTCCGCGTCATCACCGCGATGAACGGGACCCCGATCAGTTCGGCGAAGTAGGCCTCGCTGACCGCCGTCGACCCCGACGACGCCTCGATCACCGGCGTGCCCTCGACGACCCACCCGTTGCACAGCGCATAGAGGAACAGTGAACGCGCGAGCCGGTGCTTCAGCGACCCCGTCGGATGGGTCGACTCGTCCTTGACATAGAGGTCCACGCCGACCTCGCGGCTCGTGTCGCCGTCGGCGACGGTCCAGCGCGACCATGCGGGCAGCGCGACGCGGAGGAGATGGGTGTCGGCACTGCGCCGGCCGTCGGCCTCGATGAGGCGGACGGCGTTCTGGGTCCAGGCCCGATCAGCGCGACGGTCGACGACTCGCGTGGGTTCCACGGGTCGCCGAACTCACTTCTCGCCGCGGAGCCGAGCCTGCAGGTCGTCGTGCTTGGAACGGCGACCGGCCTCCAGTGCCGCGATCTCGCTGTTGACCTTCAGACGCAGGGTCTTGAAGAGGACCATGCCGAGCGGGAGCGCGATCAGCACCCCGAACACCGCCGCCACGAGGAACGGCACCTCGACGCCGACCAGGTTGCCGCCGACCATGATGATCACCACGACCGCGGTGACGAGCAGCAGACGCGCGAACGTGTACGCGAACAGGGCGAACGCCAGGGTCATCGGGCGTCCACCCGCCTGCGGCGTGGCGTCGCCGGCCGTGGTTTCGCGGGTGGCCGCGTCGGGCGTGGCCTTCTTGCCGGGGGTGGGGTCGGGCGTTTCACTCACCCCCTCAGCGTACTGGGCGGTCTCGGCGCTCCCGCAGGTCGCGGGCCTTTGCATGCTCTTTACCTCCCACTGACGGTTCGAGTACCTGGGCGATTTGCGTGTATTCATAAGGAACTCGTCCACCACCGTGCAGAGCCGCTTCGCCATCTCGGCGCACCGACCGAGCACTCCAACACGCACAGGGGGAATCATGACCAGCATCGAGACCGCACCGCCCACGACCTACATCACCCCGGGACTGGCCAGCCAGCACACGTTGACCCCCGGCCAGGTCGCCGCGATGTTCAACGTGAATCCCAAGACGGTCGCCCGCTGGGCGAGCTCCGGCATCCTCGGCTCGATCCGCACCCCGGGCGGCCACCGACGCTTCCGCGAGGAGGACGTCGTCGCCTTGCTCAACCGCCGCGCCCACTGACCCGACGGCCCTGTAGTTCTCCCGACGACCCGACGCCCGGCCGGACCTCATCCGATCGGTGGAGAAGTGCGGGTCAGGTCGGCTTTCGCCCTGACCTCTCAGGCGTCTCACGTACGCTGGTCGTCGGGAGGTTGTCATGATCTATCTGTTCGCCGTTCTGGGTCTGCTGGCCATCGGTTTCCTCATGTGGCGCGCCTTCGGACCCCACTCCGACGAGTCCGGCGACACCCCTTCGCCCGGCCCGCGTCGATCCCGTCCCCGCGGCCCGCTCGGCCCCGACGACGACCCCGATTTCCTGCGCGACCTGGACAATCGCACCCGCGGCACCAACGGCACCGACGGTGATGAGATCTGAGGCGTGACGCGCGGCCGAAAAGCTGAGACCAGGTTCAGAACGTCTCTGCGGAACATACCCGTGGGTAGGGTATTGTCCACTTCACCATCGACTCCCCGATGGCCGGACCGAGAGAAGGCGCCGTTGAACCCGGGACGATCTCCGCGAGGGGCGTCGACCGATGACGACCTGAGCTTCGCCGAGAAGATCGGATACCTCTTCGAACACAGCCGTGACGAGAACGGCATCCGATATACCGGCAAGAAGATCGCCGAGAAGGCCAACCGTCTCGGCTACTCGCTGTCCGACGCGTACATCTCCCAGCTACGCACCGGCAAGGCCCGCACGCCGTCGTTCCGCACCGTCGAGGCCATCGCTCGCGCCTTCGACGTCAGCGTCACCTATTTCCTGTCCAACCCCGACGAAGACCTCGAACGCGTTCGGCAGCAACAGAATTACGTCGAGATGCTCCAGGTCACCGGGAGCCACCTGTCCGGCATCGACATGGGTTCGCTGTGCCCGGACACCATCGACGCACTCATCGACCTGCTCAAACTGGTCAAAGCCCAGGCGATCGCCAAGCGGGCCGAGGAGAACTCCCCGAGCGAGGCGTCCGGCTGACGGTTTCCGCCGGCGGGCCTCACGACCGGGCGGTACTCACAGACCGGCGTAGGAGTGCAGCCCCGAGACGACCAGGTTGATGATGAACAGGTTGAACAGCATCGCCACGAATCCGGCGACGTTGATCCAGGCCGCGGCATTGCTGCGCCAGCCCGCCGTCGCGCGTGCGTGCAGATAGGCCGCGTAGATCACCCAGGCGATGAAGGACACCGTCTCCTTGGGGTCCCAGCCCCAGAATCGGCCCCAGGCCGCCTCGGCCCAGATGGCACCGCAGATCACCCCGAGGCCGAACAGCGGGAAGCCGATCACGACGCACTTGTAGGCCAGGCGGTCGAGTTGCTCGACGGACGGCAGATGTTCGACGACCCGACGGACTGCGCCGCCCAGACCCGGACGGGTCGCGGTTGTGGCGGAGTCGTCGGACGAGGTCGGAGCCCACCGCATCTTGATCAGGTAGAGGATGCTAGCCACACCGGACACCAGCAGGATGCCCGAGGACACCGAGATGATCGAGACGTGCACGGCGAGCCAGTAGGACTTCAGGGCCGGGACGACGGGTGCGGCCTGGGTGTAGAGCCAGCGACCGGCGATGAACATCAGCAGGATGACGGGCAACAGCACGAACGAGAGCAGCGGGCGGTGCTCGCGCTTGCGCAGGATGATCAGGGCGGCGAGCACGCCCGCGGCACACGTCATCGAGATGAACTCGTACATGTTGCCCCAGGGCGCACGGTCGGTCGCGATGCCGCGGAGCACGATCGAACCGATGTGCGCGGCGAGGCCGACGACGACGACCGGGAGCGCCATGTTGCCGAGCTTCTCGCCCAGGGTCCGGCGCGACGACTCGTCGACCCGCCCGGGCACCCGCGTGTCGGTTCCGTTCGCCCCGGCGTTGACCAGCTGCTTCTGCTCGAGGCGTCGGCCGCGGACCGCGGCGAGGGCGCCCAGGAACAAGATGACCGCGACGACGTAGACCGTCATGGCCGTGCCGTAGAGCAGGTCCGAGTACCGCGCGAGGGTCTCGTCGATCGGCATCGCCGGAGCGTCGGTGTTCATGTGCTTCCTTTCGCCGGCCGCTAGAGCCGCCGGGTCGTCCGCCGCGAGGCAGGTCCGTCGGCGTCGTCGGCCACCAGCTCGGCCGCCTGCTCGTCGAAGCCCTCACCCCAACCGGCCTGATCGGTACGCGCCAGCCCGGCGATTTCTACTACAGTACGTCGTTGCCCAGTGTCCGGGCCATCGGTGTCCGGGCCATCGGTGTCCTGGCCATCGCCGTCGGCATGAGCGCTCGCAGCCGGCACCGGGACCAGGCGGGCCCAGATGCGGCGGCGGCGGATCAGCAGCGACACCAGCAGACCGCCGAGCATGACGATCGAGCTCACCAGCACCCAGATCTGGGCGGGGTCGTGCGAGACCTGGACCGACACCCACCGCTCGTAGCCGTCGAAGGTCACCGTCGTGCCGTCGGCGAGGGTGTGGCTCTGGCCGACCGCGAGGTTGACCTGCGCCTGACGTTGGAGGCGGCCCTGTTCGACGAGGTCCTGATCGAGCGAGTAGACGTTCTGCGGTCTGCCGGTGTCCAGACCGGTGTCGCCCTTGAAGATCCGGATCGCGACGAAGGGGTCGTCGGGGGTCGGCGACGACGACGTCAGCAGCGAGCCGTGGAACGACGCGGTGGGCGCGAACAGGCCCTCCAGCGCGATCTGGTTCTTCCGGCGGTCGTCGGCGTCGGGGTACAGACCCGCCGGGGTGTCGAAACGGGCCGCGCCCGAGGAGAGCATCGTCTGGAGCTCGTCCGGCACGAACGGGGTGGTCTGCGTGCGCTTCTCCCCGTTGGGGAAGGTCACCGTGAACGTCGGCGCGAAACCGTTGCCGAGGACGTAGACCCGGTCGCCCGCGACGCGAAGCGGTTCGTTGACGCGCACCGACGCGGTGTCCCAGCCGGCGGGATCGCCGAGGTTGCCCACGCTGCCGTCACTGCCCGCGGCGTACCGGATGGTGGCGTCGTACATGTCGGGCTGACCGCTGGGCAGGAAGGTCGCCGAGAAGTCGTCGACGCGGAAGCAGAACGGCGACAGGTCGGTGCCGTCGACCAGGTTGCCGGCGCGGAACGAGTCGTAGACCGCGGTCGAGGTGTTGCACAGTCCCTGTTCGCCGTCGGCGACGAGGCTGCGGGTGCCCTCGTAGCCGTACATCTTGCCCAGCGCGATCGACACCAGCAGCGCCAGCAGCGCGAAGTGGAACACCAGGTTGCCGAACTCGCGCAGGTAGCCCTTCTCCGCCGAGACCTCGACGCACCCGTCCGGATACGCCTTGCTCGGCTCGCGGACCACGACCTCGCGACGCCACCCGCGCAACCGGCCGTCGATCCGTCGGGCGACCGTCTCCGGATCCCCGTCGACGGTGTGGGTCACGTGCCGCGGCAAGCGCGACAGGTTGCGCGGTGCGGCAACGGGTTTCGCGCGCAGGCTGTGGAAGTGCTCGACCATGCGCGGCGTCAGGCAGCCGACGAGGGAGATGAAGAGCAGGACGTAGATCGCGGTGAACCAGGCGCTGGAGAAGACGTCGAAGAGCTGCAGGCGGTCCATCCACACGCCGAGCTGACCGCGGGCGGCGATGTACTCCAGGGTCTTCTGCTCGTTGAGCTCGCGCTGCGGGAGCAGGGCACCCGGGATCGCGGCGAGGGCGAGCAGGAACAGCAGGATCAGCGCGGTCCGCATCGAGGTCAGCGAACGCCACAGGTTGCGCAGCGGCCACAGCACCCGGCGGCGGGCCCAGTGGGGCTTCGGGGCCGGCTCGGGGGTGTCCACCTGCGGGCGGTCGGTCACATCGGTCATCAGGACAGCACTCAGATCGGTAGTTGGGTGTCGGTGACGAAGCGGACCTGGACCCAGACGATGAACTGGTCCCACCAGCCGGTCAGGAGGGCGACGCCGACCCCGATCAGCAGGACGCCCCCGATCACCTGGATCGTGCGGGCGTTCCGGCGGAGCCAGCCGAGACTGCGCAGGGCCCAGGCCGAGGAGAACGCCAGGATCACGAAGGGCAGGCCCAGGCCGAGGCAGTACGCGACGATGAGGGTCACGCCCTTGGCCGCCGTCGACCCCTCGGTCCCGCTGACGGTCGCGATCACCGCCGCGAGGGTCGGCCCGAGGCACGGCGTCCAGCCGAGTGCGAAGACCGCTCCGAGCAGCGGCGCCCCGACGATGTTGGAGACCCGCCGCGGCTCGAAGCGGACCTCCCGCTGCAACGCCGGGATGAGACCGATGAACACCAGTCCCATGGCGATGGTCACGACCCCGCCGATGCGTTGCAGCAGTTCGCGATTCAACACGAAGGTACTGGTCACGCCGAGGACGGTGGCGGTGGCGGCGACGAAGACGACGGTGAAGCCGAGGACGAACAGGCCGGCGGCCAGCGCGACCCGCGACCGGCCGCTCTTGGCGCTCTCCCCCACCTTCACCGCGGGCGCCTCGGCCCCGACGAGACCCGCGAGGTAGGACAGGTAGCCCGGGACGAGGGGCACGACGCACGGGGAGGCGAAGGACACGAGCCCGGCGAGCAGGCAGGCGGCGAAGGCGAGCAGCAGCGGTCCGCTGGAGACGGTGTCGGCGAAGGTGTCGCCGATCGAGGAGGCGAGCACCAGGGTGGTGGGGTCCATCACATCGACCCCGCCGGCTCGGCCGCGACGCGCTTGACGACCTCGTCGAGCTCGTTGTCGGAGACCGCCTTGAGGAACACCGCCGCCGGACGGTGCTCACGATCGAGGACGATCGTCGTCGGCACCACCGAGGTGGGCGTGGTCAGAGCGGCCAGTGACATCCCCGGGAAGTCGTAGATCGACGGGAATCCGACCTTGCGGTCGATGACGAAGTCCTTGGCGGACTCCCGGTCGTCGCGCAGGTTGATCCCGAGGAATTCCACCCCGTCGGCGCGATTGCGTTCGTAGACGCGCTCGAGGTCGTCGGCCTCACCGCGGCACGGTCCGCACCACGAACCCCACACGTTGACGACGACGACCTTGTCCGCGAATCGCGGATCGGACAGCGACAACGGCTGCTCGGTGACCAGGTCCTCGCCGGCGAGTTCGGCGATCGGCTTGCGCTCGTCGGGCGCGTAGGTGATGACGGTCTGCCCGCCCGGTGACACGAACTGGAAGGTGTTCCCCTGCGCGACCGCGTCGTCGCCGGTGCTGCATCCGGCGACCAGCAGGATCAGGGCCGACAACATCGCCGGCAGGAGGAACTTGCGCACTACGTCAGGCTTTCTTCACGCACCGGTGGCCAGTGGGTCCGAGGACCCGGCCGGCTCGGAGTAGATGATGTCGACGAGGGCGTCGTCGTCGTAGATGAGGCTGGTCAGCGAGGCCAGGGAGCACTGCCGGCGACGCGGGTCGTGCCAGAGGCGCTGACCTTCGAGGAACCGGCGCAGGGTGTACACGGGCAGCTGGTGGCTGACGCAGACGGCTTCGTGACCGCGGGCGGCGTCGCGGGCCTTGTTCGCCGCGGCCAGCATGCGGTGTGCGAGCTGGATGTAGGGCTCGCCCCAGGACGGGGTGAACGGGTCGCGGAGTTTGGGCCAGTGCCGGGGCTTGCTCAGCGCACCGTCGCCGACGGAGACCTTGAGACCCTCGAAGACGTTGTCGGCCTCGATGAGGTCGTCGTTGGTGAGGATCGGGATGCCGTGCACGGCGGCGATCGGGGTGGCGGTCTCCTGCGCGCGCTGCAGCGGCGAGGCGAACACGGCCTTGACGTCGTGGTCGGCGAGGGTGTCGGCGACCTTGCGGGCCTGCGCCTGGCCGTCGCCGGAGAGGCGGAAGCCGGGGAGACGGCCGTAGAGGATGCCGTCGGGGTTGTCGACCTCTCCGTGGCGCATCATGTGGACGATCGTGTGCATCAGGCGTTGTCCCCCGGGGTGGCTGCGGTCGCGGCCGCCTGCGCTGCGGCGGGCAGCGCTTCGGCGATCTGCGAGAAAGCATCCTCGTCGAGCGCCGCGGACACAAACCAGGCTTCGTAGGCGCTCGGCGGCGCGTACACGCCGCGCTCGAGCAGGGCGTGGAAGAACGGCGCAAACCGCCAGGTCTCGGTGGCGGCGACGCCGTCGTAGTCGAAGATCGGGATCTCCGGGTCGGTAGTGAAGAACACACTCAGCAGGCTGCCCGCCTTCTGCACGCGGTGGGCCACGCCCGCCGCGTCGAGTGAGTCGTGCAGCAGGGTCGCGAGCCGGTCGGCGTTCGCGTCGAGCGTGCGGTAGACCTCGACGTCGGCGTTGCGCAGGGTCGCGAGGCCGGCGGCGACGGCGACAGGATTCCCCGACAGCGTGCCCGCCTGGTACACCGGCCCGGTCGGCGCGAGACGTTCCATGACGTCCGCACGGCCACCGAACGCCGCCGCGGGCAGTCCCCCGCTCATGACCTTGCCGAAGGTGTAGAGGTCGCCGGCCACGCCCTCGAGTCCGTACCAGCCACTCGGGCTCACCCGGAACCCGGTCATGACCTCGTCCATGATGAGCAGCGCGCCGTGGCGGCGCGTCAGGTCGCGGAGTCCGGCGTTGAATCCCTCGACCGGCGCGACCGCGCCCATGTTCCCGGCCGCCGCCTCGGTGATGACGGCGGCGATGTCGTCGCCGAACTCGGCGAAGGCCTCGGCGACGGCGGTGAGGTCGTTGTAGGGCAACACGAGGGTGTCGTGCGCCGACGCACCGGTGACGCCGGGGCTCGTCGGCAGGCCGAGCGTGGCGACGCCGGAGCCGGCCGCGGCCAGCAGTGCGTCGACGTGACCGTGGTAGCAGCCGGCGAACTTGATGATCTTGGACCGGCCCGTGTAGCCGCGGGCCAGGCGGATCGCCGACATCGTCGCCTCGGTGCCGGAGTTCACCAGCCGAACACGCTCGACGGGGTCGACGCGGCCGATGATCTCCTCGGCGAGTTCGATCTCGGCCTCGGTCGGGGCGCCGAACGACAGGCCGCCGGTGGCCGCCTCACGCACCGCCTCGACGACGGCCGGGTGCGCGTGCCCCAGGATCATCGGACCCCAGGAGCTCACGAGGTCGACGTAGTCGTTGCCGTCGGCGTCGGTCAGCCGGCATCCGGACGCCGAGGCGATGAAGCGAGGGGTCCCGCCGACCGCGGAGAACGCGCGCACCGGGGAGTTGACGCCGCCCGGGATGGCCTGGGTCGCGCGGGTGAACAGCGCGGCGGAGGCGGCCGTGCCGGGAGCGGGCGTGGCAGCAGCGGAAGGGGTCACGGCCTACAGTGTTCCAAACGGCACCGGGTGACCCAAATCCTCGCTGGTCGGAGGGGGTGCGACCCGGCTCGAACCGGACCCGGTCAGCTCGCGAGCGCGGTGCGCACCTGGTCGGCGATCGCCGCCTGACCCGCCTCGTTGGGGTGCACCGCGCCGGGTCCCGGAGTGGTCATCGGCTCGATCCAGCGCTGCTCGCCGGCACACGCGTCGTGGCCCTCGGAGACCTGTGACATGTCGACGAACTCGACGCCCTCGTCCTGCGCCGCGCGCCGCCCGTAGGTGTTGAGCGCGGTCTGGAGCTCGCGGATCATCGGTACGTCCCCGGCGGCGAGTCGCATCTCGGGATAGCAGCCGGTCGTCGGCGGGACCAGCCAGGGATAGCCGACGAGCAGGATGCGCGCGTTCGGCGCGCGGTCCCGGACGTCGCGCAGGGCCTGCCGCACGGCGGGATAGATGTCGGTGGCGACCGGCTCGATCAGCGCCCGTCCGTAACGGTCCGTGCACGGCGAGCCGGTGCGGTCGGAGTCGGCCAGTTCGCCGCAGAGCCGGATCGCGCGACCGTAGGTCTCCTCGTCGTTGCCGCCGATCATCAGCGTGACCACGTCGGTGTCGTCGTCGAGCGCGTCGAGCTGCGGCGGCACGCCCTGATGTTGTGACTCGCGGAAGTCGTCGGTGTCGGCGCCCGCGCAGCTGACGTCGGTGAGGTCGAAGTCCTCGTCCGCCGCGACGACGTGCGCGTAGTTCCTCGCCGACCGCAGGCAGTAGATCGGTGAGTCCTCCTCCAGCGGCCGCACGCCGGTCCCGGCGCTGAAGCTGTCGCCGAGGTTCACGTACTCCGTCGACCGGGTGTCGTTTTCCGTCGACTGGGCGGGCGTTTGCGTCGACCGTGCAGGTGTTTCCGTCGACTGGGCGTCGTTCTGCGTCGACTGGGCACAGCCGGCGAGGACCGCTCCCGCCGCGAGCAGCACGAGCCCGGACCGGATGAGCCGCCGTGGACGTCGATCGTCGAACCTGCGTGCCGTCATGCCGCCATCCTGCGTCCGGTGAAGCCCGTCGGCAACCACCGGCCGGCCGCCCGCCCACGCGGGTAGCGTGGTTCGCCGAGGGGATCGCCGCTCCGCGCGGAGTCCCGCAACCGAGTCACGAGGATGTGAATGCGCATGAGCGACAAGGAGATTCTCGACCCGCAGGCCGTGCTCGACGGTGTGCCGACCGGACTCTGGATCGACGGCCGGTCCACACCCGCAGCCGACGGCGGGACCTTCGAGGTCTACGACGCCGCGACCGAGGAGTCGCTCGTCTCGGTCGCCGACGCGGGGGTCGCCGATGCCCGCCGCGCTCTCGATTCCGCCGTCGCCGCGTCGGCGGACTGGGCGGCCACCCCACCACGGGAGCGCGGCGAGATCCTCCGCCGGACCTTCCAGTTGCTCACCGATCGCGCCGACGACATCGCCATGCTGATGACCCTCGAGCTGGGCCGCGCCCTCCCCGACAGCCGGGCGGAGACCACCTATGGACTCGAGTTCTTGCGGTGGTTCGCCGAGGAGGCCGTCCGGATCGGCGGTCGGTTCAGTCCGGCGCCGGCCGGCAACGGGCGCATCCTGGTGGCCCACCAGCCCGTCGGGCCGTGTCTGGCAATCACCCCGTGGAACTTCCCGCTCGCGATGGGGACGCGCAAGATCGGACCCGCGCTCGCCGCGGGCAACGTGATGCTCGTGAAACCGGCCCGCGAGACGCCGCTGACGATGCTGGCTCTGGCCGAGGCCTTCGCCGAAGCCGGTTTGCCGCCCGGCGTGCTGTCGGTGCTGCCCACCACGTCGAGCGGCGACGTGTCGTCGACGTTGATCACCGACGATCGCATCCGCAAGATCAGCTTCACCGGGTCGACGCCGGTGGGTCGCAGTTTGCTCGGTCAGGCCGCCGATCGCGTCCTGCGCACGTCGATGGAACTCGGCGGCAACGCCCCGTTCCTGGTCTTCGACGACGCCGACGTCGACGCCGCGGTCGAGGGCGCCTTCGCCGCCAAGATGCGCAACGGGGGCGAGGCCTGCACCGCCGCCAATCGGTTCCTGGTGCAGTCCGGTGTCGCCGAGGAGTTCACCGAGAAGCTGGTGGCGAAGATGTCGGAGGTCCGGATGGGACCGGGCTATGACGACGGGGTGACCCTGGGACCGCTGGTGAACGCCGACCAGCGGGACAAGGTCGCCGACGCGGTCGAGCAGGCCGTGGCCGACGGTGCCCGTGTGCGACTGGGCGGCGAACGTCCGGAAGGTCGGGGTTTCTTCTATCCCGCAACGGTTCTCGACAACGTCGATCCGTACGCGCCGGTGACGCGCGAGGAGATCTTCGGACCCGTCGCGGTGATCAGCACCTTCGACGACGAGTCCGCGGGCATCGAGGCCGCCAACTCGACCGAGTACGGCCTGGCGTCGTACTTCTACAGCCGCGACCTCGAGCGCTGCATGCGCGTCGCGGGTGCCCTGGACTCCGGCATGGTCGGGGTCAACCGCGGCGTGATCTCCGACGCCGCAGCACCGTTCGGTGGCATCAAGCAGTCCGGGATCGGACGCGAGGGCGGCAGCGAGGGAATCGACGAGTACCTCTCGGTGAAGTACATCGCGCTCACCTGACACCTTCTGATCCGGTGCGAGCTGCGTCCTCCCTCCGCTCCCTGAGGTGCGAGGAGCGCAAGCGACGAGCCACGAAGGGTCATGTTACGTATGTGACTAGTGATGCAGGTGTTATCAACCCGATACCTGTACGACCGTACTGATCCCTACACTCGGTCACCATGCGTCGTAGAACCCTCACGACCGCGGCAGCCGCGGCCGCAATCGCAACTGCCGCCTCGGTGGCGGTCGCCGTCGCACCCTCGGAGCCGGTGGCGAAGGTCGAGAATGCCGCGATCAGCACCGATTTCGGCAGCGTCGACCTCGGCAGCTCCGAACTCGGGACCCCCAACAGCAACTTCCTCTGGCAGAGTCCGGGGACCCGGTACATCGTCGTACTCGGCGCCAAGTTCGGCGTTCTCGGGCAAACTCCGGATGTCCTCAAGCGTCGTCTCGACGTCGCCGCCAACCTCGGCAAGAAGCACCCGTTCAACCGCATGATCGTCTCCGGTGGCGACACCCACTGGCTGCCCGTCACCGAGGCCCAGTTCATGAACCTCGGGCTCATCCGACGCGGAATCCCCATGTGGCAGATGGTCAACGAGGGCGCCTCCACCTCCACGGTGCAGAACGCCCAGAACACGGTGCGGATGCTGAAGCACATGGGCGCCAACGGCGCGATCATCGTCACCAACGGCTTCCACATGGAACGCGCCATGAAGAACTTCCGCGACGCGGCCCGGCAGCAGGGCGCGCGCATCGAGTTCCGGTCGGCGTACGCCTAGCACCTCGCGAAACCCTTCTCGCGTCGCCAATTCCGTCCCGCTGATTCGATCCCATCAGCGGGACGGAAACGGCACCGCGGGAACGCAGCTCGCCCCGCCGGCCGAAGCCGACGGGGCGAGATCGTGTTGCTTCAGGGGCGATCAGCGCAGGAGCGCGCGGCTCATGACGACGCGCTGGATCTGGTTGGTGCCCTCGTAGATCTGGGTGATCTTGGCGTCGCGCATCATGCGCTCGACCGGGAAGTCGCGGGTGTAGCCGGCGCCGCCGAAGAGCTGGACGGCGTCGGTGGTGACCTCCATGGCGACGTCGGAGGCGAAGCACTTCGACGCCGAGCTGATGAAGCCGAGGTTCTTCTCGCCACGCTCGGCGCGAGCGGCCGAGGTGTAGACCATGAGGCGCGCGGCCTCGACCTTCATCGCCATGTCGGCGATCATGAACTCGACGCCCTGGAACGAGCTGATCGGCTTGCCGAACTGCTTGCGGTCCTTGACGTATTCGATGGCCTTGTCGAGCGCACCCTGAGCGATGCCGACGGCCTGAGCGCCGATGGTCGGGCGGGTGTGGTCGAGGGTCTGCAGGGCGGTCTTGAAGCCGGTGCCCTCGTCGCCGATGATGCGGTCGAGCGGGATGGTGCAGTCCTCGAAGTACAGCTCCGCGGTCGGCGAACCCTTGATGCCGAGCTTTTTCTCCAGCGGTCCGACGGTGAAGCCGGGGTCGTCCTTGTGGACCATGAACGCGGAGATGCCGTTGGCCTTCTTCTCCGGGTCGGTCACGGCCATCACGGTGTACCAGGAGGACTTGCCGCCGTTGGTGATCCAGCACTTGGACCCGTTGAGGACCCAGTTGTTGCCGTCCTTACGGGCGCGGGTCTTCATGCCCGCGGCATCCGAACCGGCCTCGCGCTCACTCAGGGCGTACGACGCCATGTCCTCACCGGAGGCGATGCCGGGCAGCACCTGCTGCTTGAGTTCGTCGGAGCCGTTGAGGATCAGGCCCATGGTGCCGAGCTTGTTGACCGCGGGAATGAGCGACGACGATGCGTCGACGCGGGCGACCTCTTCGATGACGATGCAGGCGGCGATGGAGTCGCCACCCTGGCCGCCGTATTCCTCGGGCACGTGGATGGCGTTGAAACCCGATGCGACGAGGGCGTCGAGCGCCTCTTGCGGGAACCGCGAGTTCTCGTCGACGTCGGCGGCGTGCGGCTCGATCTCCTTCTCCGAGAGCGCACGGATCGCCTCGCGCAGCGCGATGTGCTCTTCCGGGAGCTCGAAGACGTTGAAGTCGGGATTTCCGTAGCCCATGACAACTCCTCACGGCACAGCGAGTGCCTGTTCGTTCCCGGCACACGGGGTGCCGGCAGATGTTGACAACCAGTTCAGCACGGCACTGAGTGCCATGTCAATCGATGCAGTCCCCGTCCCCGCCGATTGTCCCCGAAACCGGCGCCGATGTCCCGCAGCCCTCCGCCGGGTCAGTCCTCCCCCAGCTCTTCGGCCACCCGACGTGCGACTTCCGAGCGAGACATCCCGGCCGGATAGGCAACCACGGTGACCTGTCCGCGCGACCCGCCGCCCGGGACCGATGCGCCGCCGGCGCCCCCGGCACCGAGTGCCATCGCCACTCGGTGCAGCTCGTCCCGCAGTCGTTCGGGGGTGGCTTCGGCGTCGCCGCGGATCATCTGCCGCAGCAGGAAGTTGTGGGTGCCCGTGACCGCCGCGACGTAGGCAACCACCCGCACCGGCGACTCGCCGGGCAACCGTGCGCGCAGGAACTCCTCGAACGCACCCTGGTAGCGGTACGTCGTCACCAGCTCCCGATCCCGCAGCGCGGGCACCTCCTGCACCACCTGTGCGCGCCGCACCGCGAGTTCGCGATCCCGGACGAAGTGGGCGAAGACCAGCTCGGCCGCCGCACATACCGCCAGCCACGGATCCTCGTCGGAGGCCGCGAGCCGGTCGCCGACCTGCGCGAGCAGCGACTCGTGGTCGGCGAAGATCACGTCCTCCTTCGACCCGAACTGCCGGAAGAACGTGCGACGGGACATCCCGGCGGCGGCCGCGAGCTGCTCGACGGTCGTCGACTCGTAGCCGTGCTCGCTGAACAGACGGATGGACTCGGCGACGACGCGCGTGCGAAAGGCGGTCGGATCGGTGTCCGCGACTGACATGGGTCAAGTATCACCACATGGAGGCGACGAGACCCTCGGGCCGTCCCGAAGGAGGAGTTCGGCGCCGACCTGCGTAACGGATCGGTGCGCATTACTCGTCAGTAGCGACCGCCACAAAAGCTGGGTCCGACGCGTGGTCACTACGTACGGTGGAGCCATGGCAACCCCCACCGCTCCCACCGAGAAGACCCCGGCTGAGAAGAGCTCGACGGAGAAGACCCCGTCGACGACGAGTCCGACACCCATCGCGACCGAACCGACCGTCGACGACCCGGTCGCCCCGACCGACGTCTCCGCCGACGACGAACTGTCCGCGGACGAGCGGGCACTGCTCGTCGACAATCTGCGGTTCGTTCTCGACGGTCGCTGGCGGGCGACGAGGGAGACGGTGCGGGAGAACTCGAACCGCGCCGACCTCCTGCCCGACCCGTCCCGGACGCTCGACGAGGCGCGCGCCCACACCCTCGAGGTGATGCGCGAGCTCGCCTCGCAGGGTTTCGCGGCCGCCGGTTTCGCCGAGGACCACGGCGGCAGCGGTGACATCGGCGCGTCGATCACCGCCATCGAGATGCTCGGCTACGCGGACCTGTCCCTCATGGTCAAGGCCGGCGTGCAATGGGGCCTCTTCGGCGGCGCCGTCGAAAACCTCGGCACCGCACGGCATCACGAGAAGTACGTGCCCGGCATCATCGACCTGAGCGTCCTCGGGTGCTTCGCGATGACCGAGACCGGGCACGGTTCGAACGTGCAGGCCATCGAGACCACGGCGACCTACGACCGCGAGGCCCGCGAGTTCGTGATCAACTCCCCCACCCCGTCGTCCCGCAAGGACTACATCGGCGGCGCCGCCGCGCACGCCCGGTACGCCGCGGTGTTCGCCCAGCTCGTCACCGGCGGGCCCGACGAGGAGCCCGAAGGCCGTGGCGTGCACTGTTTCGTGGTGCCGATCCGGGACGAGGACGGCTCCGACCTGCCCGGCGTCACCACCAGCGACTGCGGGTACAAGGGCGGACTCGCCGGCGTCGACAACGGCCGGATCATGTTCGACAACGTCCGCATCCCCGCGGAGAACCTGCTCAACCGCTACGCCGACGTCGCCGAAGACGGCAGCTACAGCTCGCCGATCGAGAACACCAACCGCCGCTTCTTCACCATGCTGGGCACCCTCATCCGCGGCCGCGTCAGCGTGGCGGCGACCGCGGGTGCCGCCGGCCGCAAGGCGCTGGCACTCTCGACCCGCTACGGATTGATCCGCAAGCAGTTCGAGGCGCCCGAGGGCACCGACGAGATCACCGTGATGGACTACCTCGGTCACCAGCGAAAGCTGTTGCCGCTCATCGCGAAGTCGTACGCAATCGGATTCGCGCAGAACGAGATCGTCGACGAACTGCACGAGGTCCAGTCGGTCGCACCCGACGACTCCGACGCCGGACGGCAGCGCCAGCTCGAGGGGCAGGCCGCCGGCCTCAAGGCCTACGCCACGTGGCACGCCTCCCACGCGATCAACGTCAGCCGTGAAGCCTGCGGCGGCGCAGGCTATCTCGACGAGAACCAGCTGTCGATCATGCGGGGCGACATCGACGTCTTCACCACCTTCGAGGGCGACAACACGATCATGACGCAGCTCATCGCCAAGGAACTGCTGTCCGCGTACTCCGAAGACGTCCAGGGCCTTTCGGCGGGCGGCTGGGTGCGCTTCATCGCGGGCATGGCCCGCGACGTGGTGGCCGAGAAGACCGCGGTCCGGCAGGTCGTGCAGACCCTGCTCGACGGTTCCGACGAGGACACCGAGAAGTCGGCGCTCACCGACCGCAGCACCCAGATCCGGTTGTTCCGCAACCGCGAGGACCACCTCGTCCGGACGTGCGCGCAACGACTACGCCGCGCGCTCGACGACGACAACGACGCCTTCGAGGTGTTCAACAACGCGCAGGACCACCTGCTGAAGGTCGGGCACGCGCACATCGAACGCGTGGTACTCGAGGCCTTTGTCGAGGCGATCGAGAACTGCGATTCCCGTTCGGCGGCAGAGCTTCTGGGCAAGGTGTGCGACCTGTTCGTCTACTCGGCACTGGAGGACGACCTGTCCTGGTTCATGATGCACCGGCACATCTCGGTGGAGCGCGCCAAGGCGATCCGCCGCGGCGTGAACGAGCTCTGCCAGGAACTGCGACCGCATGCCCGGTCGCTCGTCGACGCCTTCGGCGTCCCGGAAGCGTTGCTGCGCGCACCCATGCTCCAGAACGGCTGAGCCCCGCTCTCGAGACCATCGCGGCCACCGTCGAACAGACGGTGGCCGCGTTGTCGTTTCGGCATTGGTGTTTGGGCCTGCGCACCACGGGCATACTGCCGCCGACGCCGCTGTGGAGACCACGCTGCGACGCACCGACGAGATCGCGCGGGCCCGCGTCCGGGAATCGCCCGCGCCCGACTTGTCCATCTGCGCTGCGACAGCGTGCCACAAGCCGATTCGGAAAGAGAACCATGTTCCGCCACACCGACTACATGCAGTTCGACGTCAAACCCGAGAAGCCCGACCCCATCTACGCCCGCAAGCTCCAGGAGTTGCTCGGCGGCGCCTATGGCGAGATGACGGTGACGATGCAGTACCTCATGCAGGGCTGGAACTGCCGCATGAAGGGCAAGTACAAGGACATGATCATGGACATCGCGACCGAGGAGATCGGTCACGTGGAGATGATCGCCACCATGGTCGCACGTCTGCTCGAAGGCGCGCCGGTCACCAACTCGACCGAGAACGCCCTCGGTGACCCGGTGGTCGCCGCCGTCCTCGGCGGCACCGATCCCACCCAGGCCATCTTCTCCGGCGGCGGCCCCCGTCTCGCCGACAGCAACGGTGTGCCGTGGAACGCCGGATACATCACGCACAGCGGCAACCTGCTCACGGACTTCCACGCCAACGTCACCGCCGAGGCGCAGGGACGCGTCCAGACGGCCCGCCTGTGGCACATGACCGACGACCCGGGCGTCAAGGCGATGCTGCAATTCAACCTCGCCCGCGACACCTTCCATCAGAACCTCTGGCTGAAGGGGATCGAGGAGCTCAAGGAGGACGGCCTGGAGGGCACGATCGCTCCCGACGACCTCTTCGACGAGGAGTTCAGCGAGCACGCGAGCACGCTGTGGCACCTGTCCGACGGCGAGGACTCGGACAAGGGCGGCTGGGCCAGCGGCCCCACCCCAGACGGCGCGCACCAGTTCAAGTTCCTCGCCGACCCGCAGCCGCTGGGCGATCGGCAGTCGGGGCCGCCGCCGGACCCGAAGCTCTACGCGACCTACGACGGCGCGATGGGCACCCCGCAGAAGCCGCAGTTCGGCACCGAGAAGGGTGTCATGGGCAAGATCAAGGACGTCGTCGATCCGGACCCGTCCGGCTAGACCGACAGCATGTGCAGTGCACGCTGCCCGGCGGTGGACCCGATGTCGGGGACGCCTCCGGGCACGCGTGCGCCCACCCGACAACCGGAGTTCTCATGAGCGCACTACCCGACCTCATCACGACCCCGTTCCGCTGGCTGGCCGCCCTCAGACACGCCCGGGTGTTCCACCCCGACGGTCTGCTGTGTGGTGGCACGGCCGCGCTGTCGGCCGACCACCCACTGCCCTTTCACAGCGGCCCGGTGTCGGTGCGGGTCTCCAAGGGCATCGGCACACCCGGCGGCCTACCGGACATCGTCGGCCTGGCCATCCGCTTCCCGTCGACCGACCCCGGCACCGTCGGCGGCGGGGTGTCGCCGTCGACCAACGCCACCGGCGCGTGGGATCTCCTGCTCGCCGGCCCGGCCCCGCTCGACGGCCGACTACCCGTCCCGCTGCCGACGACGCACTGGGCCACCGCGGTGTCGAGCCTGACGCCGTACCGGTACGACGGTGACCTGTACTGGATTCGGGCGCGCATCCTCGAACCGGCGGACTCGTCGGGCCTGTCGATCGAGGACCTGGCCGCCCGTCTCCGCCGCAACCAACCGATCGTCATCGTCCTGGAGGCCGGCGCCGGACGATTCGTGCCGGTCGTCCGGATCGAAGTCGACCACGTCCTCACCGGACTCGACGTGGATTTCGACCCCATCCTGCACCGGCCCGAGGGCGTCGAGTTCGCCCCGTCGTGGCTCGGGGATCTACGACGCCGCGCCTATCGCGACAGCCGGGCGGGACGTCACTCCGTCGTGTCCTGATCCTCCGAGGACGGTTCCGTCGTCGACGTCCCCCGAGGCGGCAGCCCCAGCCGGACAGCCTCGTGCGCCTGCGTGAGCTCGCTGCGCAACCGCTCGACATCGCGGGCCCATGCCTGCGCGATCCGCCCGGAGGTCAGCTGCACGCCGATCCCCTTGCGGCGGCGCGGCACACCGTGCAGCTCGCCCAACGCGGACGCACTCTCCCAGTCCTCGGGGGTGTGGCTGTGATTGGGCGGGAAGATCTTCGCGATGTCGGCCAGCGGCGTCGTGACGGCTCCCTGGCGGAGCGTGGTCTCGGTGAGCTCGACGCTGACATGCCGACGGGCTGCCGACACCTGCACGAGCGAGAACCCCAGCAGCAGCACGAAGAAGATCGCCAGCACCGGCCAGTGCACCTGACCGGGCCCGGCGATCTCCATCGCGAGGACCGCGCCCACCAGGACCGGACCGATCAGCACCACCCACCAGCTGCCGCCGGACTCGGCGAACAGCACCTCACCCGCCGGCTCGACGGGGTCGGAGTCGTGACCTTCCGGATCGTCGTCGGTCATGTGCCCTACTTGCGCGACCGCGGCGTCTTGGGTTCCGGCTCCTTGCCGGTGTACCAGGTCTCGGCGGGCGGACGGTAGGCCAGCAGGGACCCGAACAGACCGACGAGTCCCGCGAGCAACGGGAACGCGAAGAAGTTCATCCCCAGGCTCAGGAACAGCAGCATGGCCACGACGACCAGGGTCAGCGCCGCCAGCGACGACCGCCACCGCGCATCGCCGGTGTAGGCCTTGCTGCCCAGCAGGATGTACCCGACACCCACGACGGCGACCATGGCGCCGAGCACCCCGGACGTGACGGTCCCGGTGTCGCTGGCCGCCGACACGACGATGACCAGTGCACCGAGCGCGATCAGCAGTGCGCCGGAGGTCAGCCAGCACCGGTAGGCCCAGACGACGAGTTTCGGACGCAGAGCCGGATCAGGACT
Organism: Gordonia sp. NPDC057258; assembly: GCF_042668985.1. NCBI lineage: Bacteria > Bacillati > Actinomycetota > Actinomycetes > Mycobacteriales > Gordoniaceae > Gordonia > Gordonia sp. NPDC057258. Next base: position 147,287 of record NZ_JBHUXZ010000002.1, on the reverse strand, counting down.
TGTCACTGGTTCTTCGGTCCTTCGTTCTGGTTGTCGGTGCCCCGGTTCTCCGGATGCGGCTTGTCGAGGTGAACGGGCTCGGATCGGGCGTCGTCGGAGTACGGGCCGGGCGCGCCGCGACGATCGCTGTCACCATACGGCCTGTTCTGGCCGTACGGGTTCTGGCCGTACGGGTTCTGGCCGTACGGGTTCTGGCCGTACGGGTACGGGGGTGACGGCGGGTGGACCGGCTGCGGCTTCCGCGCTGCGGCCATCTCCCGGCAGTACTTTTCCGAGTCCCCGCGCATGAGGAGCACGGTCGCACCGAGCGCCGCGACGCCGCTGATCACCTGCGGGACCATCGCCCACGCCGGCGACGTGTCGCCACCGAACAGCGAGAAGAGCAGGCTGACCACGACGTAGACACCCATCGCCGACAGCACGATCCGCGCCCAGTTGTAGCCCTTACGGGTGAACCAGACGACCAGCGCCGTGATCGCGGTGAGGAACAGCGACGTCACGACCAGCACACCGACCACGAACCCCGACGAGGTCATGAAGTCGATCTGCTCGGGCGGGACCCCTTCCTGCGGAGCGGAACTCACCTGATCGCGGATCATGTCGACGAAGGTGCCGGTCTGCGCGAACATCGCCACGATCTGCCCGACGATCACCACCACCCACAGCTCGACGGCGATGGAGACGGAGTCGGGGATCTTCGGTCGCGACGGCGCGCCGGGGTCGGACGCGGGGTCGTACGGTGCGGACATGGGACCAGCCTAGTGAACGGGCAGCACGACGAGCCCTACACGCTCAGGTCAGGACAGGCGCTGCGCCACCTCGGCCGCCCAGTAGGTCAGGACGATCGACGCACCGGCCCGTCGGATGGCGGTCAGCGATTCCAGGATCGCGGCATCGCGATCGATCCACCCGCGTTCGGCGGCGGCGGAGATCATCGAGTACTCGCCGCTGATCTGGTAGGCCGCGACCGGCACGTCACTCATGTCGGCGACGTCGCGCACGATGTCGAGGTAACTCATCGCCGGCTTCACCATCACGATGTCGGCGCCCTCCTCGAGGTCGAGCCGGACCTCGCGCAGCGCCTCGACCCGGTTGGCCGCGTCCTGCTGGTACGTGCGCCGGTCGCCCTGCAGCGACGAGCCGACCGCCTCGCGGAACGGGCCGTAGAACGCCGAGGCGTACTTCGCGGCGTAGGCCAGGATCCCGGTGTCGGTGAAGCCCTCGGCGTCGAGGGCGGCCCGGATCGAGGCGACCTGGCCGTCCATCATCCCGCTCGGCCCGAGGAGATGCGCACCCGCCCGCGCCTGCGCCAGGGACATCGACACGTAGCGCTCGAGGGTCTCGTCGTTGTCGACGCGACCCCGACCGTCGACGACGCCACAGTGCCCGTGATCGGTGAACTCGTCGAGGCACGTGTCGGCCATCAGGACCGTGGCATCCCCGAGATCGTCACCGAGGGTGCGCAGAGCCCGGTTGAGGATTCCGTCGTCGGCATCCGCGCCCGACCCGGTGGCGTCCTTGTCCTCGGCGCGCGGCACCCCGAACAGCATGAGCCCGCCGACACCGGCGTCGACGGCCTCGGCCGCGGCGGTCCGCAGCGAATCCATCGTGTGCTGCACGACGCCCGGCATCGACGAGATCGGTACCGGGTCGTCGATGCCGTCGGCGACGAACATCGGCAGCACCAGATGTCGCGGCTCCAGCGAGGTCTCGGCGACCAGCCGGCGCATGGCCGGGGTGGTCCGCAGTCGTCGGGGCCGGATCACGGGTGGCATGGGTCTCCTTCGTCTCACGGGCCCTTCGAGGCTCGTCGACCTCGACGCGCTCCTTCGTCGCTTGCTCGGCCCGGCGGCTATCGCTCCTCGCACCCTTCGAGGCTCGTCGCTGCGCTCCTCGCACCTCAGGGCGGCGCCTCAGGGAGCAGGAGCAGCTCAGGAACGCGAGCGGCGAGACTTCTTGCGCGGGGGCGGAAGTGCGCCCTCGGCCCGAAGTCGGGCGGCGTGCTCGGCGAGCGCGTCGACGAGTTCGAGCACCGATGCGTTCTCCGGCTGCACATCCACCCGGAGGCCGAATTCCGTTGCGGTCTCGGCGGTCTTGGGCCCGATGCACGCGACGATGGTGCGCGCGTGCGGCTTTCCGGCGATGCCCACGAGATTGCGCACGGTCGAGCTGGAGGTGAAGCAGACCGCGTCGAAACCACCGGTCTTGATCATCTCGCGGGTCTCGGCGGGCGGCGGTGCGGCGCGCACGGTGCGGTAAGCGGTGACGTCGTCGATCTCCCAGCCGCGGTCGCGCAGTCCCTCGGACAGTGTCTCGGTCGCGATGTCGGCGCGCGGCAACAGGACTCGGTTCACCGGGTCGAAGACGTCGTCGTAGGGCGGGAAGTCCTCGAGGAGACCGAGCGAGCTCTGCTCACCCGACGGCACGAGTTCGGGGTTGATGCCGAAGGAGCGCACCTTCTCGGCGGTGGCCTCACCGACGCAGGCGATCTTGACGCCGGAGAACGCCCGGGCGTCCAGCCCGAACTCGGCGAACTTCTCCCACACCGCGCGCACCGCGTTGGTGGAGGTGAACACCACCCACTGGTACCGCCCGTCGACAAGACCCTTGACGGCGCGTTCCATCTGCGCGGGGCTCCGCGGCGGCTCGACCGCGATGGTCGGCACCTCCTTGGGCATCGCACCGTGGCTGACGAGGCGTTCGCTCATGTCGCCGGCCTGGTCCTTCGTCCGCGGCACCAGGACGGTCCAGCCGTACAGGGCGCGCGACTCCCACCACGACAGCTTGCCGCGCGCACCCACGACCTTGCCGACCGTGACGATCAGCGGACCGGTGAGCGCGTTGCCCTGCTCGTTGAGCGTCGCGAGCGTGGCCTCGATGGTGCGCTGCGCACAGGTGGTGCCGTTGATGGTGATGGCGGCCGGGGTCTGGGGGGCCATGCCGTGCTCGGTGAGCGCGCTGGCGGTCTCGGCCAGGTGGCCCGATGTCGCGTGCAGCACCAGCGGGCCGGGGGCGGCGGCCAGCGCGGCCCAGTCGACCTCGCCGCGCACGTCGGCCTCGGTGTGGGTGGAACCGAGCGGCATGCCGGCGTAGCTCGGGACCACGGATGCGGCGGGCAGGCCCGGCAGCACCTCGAAGGTGACGGTCGTACGGGCGACGGCGTTGACCTCGGCGAGGACCGAATCGGTGGTCAGCGGATCGCCGGCGACCACGCGCACGACGTCGTCGCCGTTGCGGGCCGCGGCCACGAGGGTCTTGGCGACCTCGGCCGGGTCGCCGAGCGCCGGTCGGACCACCGACTCCTCGTCGGCCTGCCCGGCATCGGCCGCACCGGCCTCGTCACCGACGGCCTGCGAGTCGTCGGCCGATCCGGCGGGCGTCGACGCGGCGTCGTCAGCGGGTTTCTCGGCCTTCTTGGTGGATCGGCGAGTGTCGGCGGCGGGTTCGTCGCGATGCGCACTGCCGATCAGCGACACCACCGGCGCGGGTACATCGGGGTCGATGTAGGCGGTGGTCGCGTTGGTGATCACGGTGCGTGCCCGCACGGTGAGCAGGTCTGGGTCCCCTGGACCCGACCCCACGAACAGGATCCGTCCGGGATTTGCCTTCTTCGTACGGCTCATGGGTTCGCACTCTCCTGCCCTCTCGGCGAGGGCTGCAGTTCGTTCTCTGCTAGGGAGAGTTGACGAGGTCGCCCGCTCCCAGCTCCAGCAGTTCGGCGGCGAGGTCTTTGCCCAGCTGAACGGCACGATCGACCGGACCCACCGCCGAAGCGCGGATCACGTCCGACCCGTCCTCGGCCGCCACCGCCGCACGCAACGACAGTTCGGCGAAGATGCGCCCGTCCTCGTCGATCGACTCGACCACCTCGGCGATCGCACCGACCGGTGCGGTACATCCGGCTTCGAGAGCCGCGAGTACCGCCCGTTCGGCCTCGATGGCCGCGCGGGTGGACTGGTCGTCCAACTCGGCGAGAATTCTCACCAGTTCGGCATCGTCTGAGCGGCACTCCACAGCGAGTGCACCCTGCGCCGGCGCCGGCAGCATGACCACCGGTTCGAGCGCCTCGGAGACCACGTCGGTCCGTCCGATCCGCACGAGTCCGGCGCGGGCGACCACGACTGCGTCGAGTTCGCCGCTGGCGACTTTGCCCAACCGAGAGTCTAGGTTGCCTCGTAGGGGGCGGATTTCCAAACCGAGACCCAGTGCTCTAAGCTGCGCGGCCCGCCGCGGGGCCGAGGTACCGATCACCGAGCCGGGCGGCAGTTCGCCGAGCACCATTCCGTCGCGTGCGACCAGCGCATCCCGGGGATCGACGCGCGGCGGGATGGCCGCGATCGTGAGGTCGTTCTCGGGGGCGGTCGGGAGGTCCTTGTACGAGTGCACCGCGACGTCGACCTCGTTGTTCCGCAGCGCGACGCGGATCGCCGTGGTGAACACCCCGACGCCGATCTCGGTGACGGGGGCCGCCGAGGCGTCACCGGCGGTCTTGATGATGACCAGTTCGGCGGGATGTCCGGCGGCGGTCAGGGCGTCGGCGATGGTCTGCGACTGGGTCCGGGCCAGCAGCGAGCCCCGCGTACCGATCCGGATCGGCGCGGTGGAGGGTTCGCTCATCGGTCACCCAGATCGCCGGCCGCCTCACCCGAAGGCAGGCCACCGAGATGGTCGGGAGCCGAAACCGCTTCGGCTGCACCGGGTTTGAGTTCGAACAGCTCACGCAGCGCCTCGGCGTAGTGATCCCCGTTGGGGGTCGAGGCGAGCTGCTTGACGCGCACGGTCGGTGCGTGCAGCAGCTTGTCGACGACGCGGCGGACGGTCTTGGCGACCTCGTCGCGCTGTGCGCCCTCGAGGTCGGGCAGGCGGGTCTCGAGGCGCAGGATCTCGGCCTCGACGACGTCGGCCGCGCGCTGGCGCAGGGCCGCGACGGTCGGGGTGACCTCGGCCTGACGCTGGTGCGTGAGGTAGTCGGCGAGCTCGGCGGCGACAATCGACCGGGCGGCGAGGGTGTCATTCTCGGCGGCTTGGGTCTCGGAGTCGCCGCGCAGTCCCTCGATGTCGACGATGTGCACGCCGGGCAGGCGGGCCGCGGCGGGGTCGACGTTGCGCGGGAGCCCGAGGTCGCAGATGACGAGCGGTGCTGCGTCCCCGGTACGGGCCGCGAGCGCCGAGTGCACCGACCCGACGCCGACGACCGCGCCGATCGCGCCCGTACACGTGACGACGACGTCGGCCGTGGCCATCGCCTCCGGCAGGTCGTCGAGCCCGACGCCGCGGACGCTGATGCCGTGGTTGGCGGCGATGTTGCCCGCGAGGTGGTCGGCCTTGTCGACGGTCCGGTTGACGACGACCATCTCGGTCACGCCCTCACGGGCCAGCTGCGCGGTCGCCAGACCGCCCATGGCGCCGGCACCGACGACCACCGCGCGGCGCAGGCGATGCGCGCCCGTCGCGGGATCGGTGAGCAGCGACTTCGCACGGTGCAGCGCGACGGAGACCACGGACGCACCCGCGCGGTCGATGCCGGTCTCGGTGTGCACGCGCTTGCCGACCCGCAGCGCCTGCTGCGCCAGTTCGTGCAGCACTCGTCCGGCGGAGTCGTTGGCGTCGGCGCTGAGGTAGGCGTTGCGGATCTGGCCGAGGATCTGCTGCTCGCCGACGACGAGCGAGTCGAGGCCCGCCGCGACGGTGAAGAGATGCTCGACGGCGGCCTCGGAGTAACGGACGTAGGCGTGGCGGGTCATCTCGTTGACGGTCATGCCGGAGTGGTCGCCGAGGACCGAGCCGACCGCCTCGAGCGCCGGGTGGAAGGCGTCGACGACGGCGTAGATCTCCACGCGGTTGCACGTGGAGACGAGCATGGCTTCGGAGATCGCCCGCGAGGAGAGCAGTTCGTCGATCAGTTTGGGGCGGTCGTGGTCGGAGACCGCCAACCGCTCGAGCACCTCGACGGGAGCACTGCGGTGCGATACCCCGAACAACAGAACACTCACGCTGTCACCGTTTCTTCACCCATCACATTTCCCTGGTGTCCGGCACTTCCCCGGTGCCCCCGCGTCGGCTTCGCCTCGCGCGGCTCCTTGACGTCGTCGCGCGGCCCGCGAGAGGCCTGGAAAGCCAACACCTGTAGTTCCAAGGCTAGATCAACTTGTCTGACGACAACATCCGACTCCGCCGGAAGCGACACGGGCGTGACGTTGAGCACCTGCCGGACACCCGCGGCCACGAAGGCATCGAAGACGCGTCGGGCGTCGTCGTCGGCGGTGGCGATCACCGCGATCTCGACGGCCGGGACCACCTGTGCGCAGACGGCGGCGATGTCGGTCAGCGGGGCGACCCGCGGGCCGCCCGGCTCGAGAACCGCGCCGGTCAGGGCCGGATCGGCGTCGAACATCGCGGCGACCCGGAAGCCGCGTCCGAAGCCGGCGTGCGACAGCAGCGCACGGCCGAGCGAGCCGGCGCCCGCGAGCGCGACGGTGTGGATGCTGTCGGTGTGCAGCGTCATCGAGATCCGGGCGGTCAGCTTGCCCACGTCGTATCCGACGCCGCGCACGCCGTTGGCGCCGACGTAGGAGAGGTCCTTGCGCAGGATGGCCGGGTTGACCCCGGCTGCCGTCGCGAGCTCGCCGCTCGACGCCAGCAGGATGCCCCGACGGCTGAACGAGCGCAGTACGTGCAGGTAGGTGGCCAACCGGGCGACCGTGGGGCCGGGGATGTCGGTGGCGGGGCCGTCGACCGGAGGGACGGCGGACGCAGGAGGGTCGGCGTCGGCCGACTTCGCACTCTCCGCGCCCACTCGCACTCCCACACATCTGCCGGCGTCACCAGACACCGGGACCCGACTCTTCCCGACCAAGGGAGGATATAGCTTCCCTGTGAATCTGTTCACACGGCCCCTCGGGATCGGCCGTGCTGTGTTAGGCGTCTCGTCGAACGTGGGCGCCGATCACCGCCGCGCCGCGAGATCCGCCCGCAGACGCGGTTCGTCGACCTCCCAGTAGCTGTGCTCGTCACCGTCGAGGAGGACCACCGGGAGCCGGTCGCCGAACTCGGCGCGCACGTCCGGCCGACCCCCTTCGGCCGCCTCGTCGACGTCGACCTCGGTGAACCCCACGCCCATGTCGGCGCAGATACGGGTCAGTTCGGAGCGGGCCGCCGCGCACGCCGCGCACCCCGCACGGGTCAACAGTTCCACCGTCATGCCGACCATCCTCCCAGCGCAGCGCCCGCGGGATCAGCCGGGTGACCCTCCCCCGCCGACGGTGTGCGGTCCGTCACCGGGCGTGGGGATCGAACGCCGGAGACCAGTCGCCCGGTTCCCAGGCGCACCACTAGGCTGTACCCGGCAAGCAGTGCTGGCGCTACGCGTGGGAGGTGGGCAGTGGGCGAGACCCCGGGCCCGGAAGACCGGCAGGACGACGAGACGCCCGACGACGCCGCACTTCTCCCGCCGAATCCGACGCAGGGCGACGGCCCGACGGGCGACGACTGGGAGGCCCACGCCGCGAGCGTGGAGTTCACCGACGACTTCGACGAGGACGCCGAACTCCACGAACTCGTCGACGACGAGACCAACCGGGTCACCACCTGGATCTCCCAGCGGGCGACCGCCGCGACCGGCCGCTTCCGGCAGACCGCGCACGAACTCCGCCAGACGCTGGCCGGTGAGGCGAGCGCGAAGGCCGCCGTCGACTCGCTGCGTTCGCGCCCGACGGCCGAGATCCCGGGCGAACCCCGCCGCGACCTCACCGCCGCCGCCTTCTTCGACGTCGACAACACCCTGGTCCAGGGCGCGTCGATCGTGCACTTCGCTCGCGGTCTCGCCGCGCGGAAGTACTTCACCTACGGCGACATCATGGATTTCGCGTGGACGCAGGCGAAGTTCCGGATCACCGGCAAGGAGAATGCGCGCGACGTCGCGGAGGGCCGGGAGAAGGCGTTGTCGTTCATCGCGGGCAAGCCGACCTCCGAACTCGTCGAGCTCGGCGAGGAGATCTTCGACGACTACATCGCGGACAAGATCTGGCCGGGTACGCGGGCGTTGGCACAGCGTCACCTCGATGCCGGACAGCAGGTCTGGCTGGTGACCGCGACACCCGTCGAACTCGCGCAGACCATCGCCGACCGGCTGGGGTTGACCGGTGCGCTGGGCACCGTCGCCGAGAGCGTCGACGGGGTCTTCACCGGGCGGCTCGTCGGCGACATCCTGCACGGCCCCGGTAAGGCCCATGCGGTGCGCGCGCTCGCGATCCGCGAGGGGCTCAACCTGAAACGCTGTACGGCGTACTCGGATTCACACAACGACGTACCGATGCTGTCGCTCGTCGGCCGCGCGGTGGCGATCAACCCCGACACCGACCTGCGCGACGTCGCCAAGGTCCGCGGCTGGGAGATGTACGACTTCCGTACCGCGCGCAAGGCCGCCAAGTACGGCGCCGGCACCGCAATCGTGCTCGGCGCCGCGGGCGGTGGGGCCGCGGCCGCGGCGCGGTTCCTCCGGCAGCGCTGATCGTTCCTGCGACGCTGCCGGCCCTAACTCCCCGGATCAGAAGGGCGGTGGGCCGAGGCGATCGAGTTCTTCGCGGGCTCGCTTGTTTCGGGCGCGTTCTTGTCGCCGGCGGGCCAGTTTGGCGTCCAGTCGGCTGTGCGTGCGCTCCGGATTGTCGGCGGCGATGACCCGTGGGGTAGGTGGAGCTTGGGCGGCTTGTTCGAACCGGATCCGCCGCAGGTTGGGGAAGGTGTCTTCCAGCGTTTCGGCGTCGCCGGGCAGGGTGACCCCTTCGGGGGTCTCGTACTCGGTGACCAGACGGCCGTCGTCGTCGCGGTACTGCACATCGACCCAGTCCCCGTGGGTTTTCAACAGGTGACCGGGGCGGCATTTGGCGTTGAGGTTCTCACTCGACGTCGCCCCACCGCGGGCGGGGTCGGTGTGGTCGTACTCGGTGACGTGGTCGAGATCGCAGGCGAATGCTGAACGGGTGCAGCCGGGTTCGGTGCAGTATCCGTCCCGCACCCGCACGAAGTCGGCGCACGACGTGGTGGGCCGGTACCCGTTGCCGGGATGGGTGGCCGGGTAGATCACTGCGACACTCGCGGTGGTCTCGACGGGTCGATCGGGTTCGGCTGCGTCCGTTTCGTTTTCGCCGTGTGCGCCGGTCGTGGCGTCGTCGGCTCGGGTGTCCTCGGCTGGTGCCGGGCGTTGCGCGCTCCGCCGCTGGTCATCGTCGGCGGTATCGGCGGTGTCGGCGAGGTAGGTGGGTTGGGTGCGGGCGGGGGTGACCGGGGTGAGGGTGGCGTCGGGGCGGGCGGCGAGGTCACGGACATGCTCGTCGCTGATGATGCCGTGCTCGTCGAGAAACCCCACCCAAGGTGCCCCGGCCAGGGTCGCGGCATCGGTCACCACATGGATCACGACCTCGGCGCGGACCGCGTCGAGCACACTCTGTGGGTCGGGGATGTCGGCGGTGCAGGGCTGTTCATCGTCGCATTGGCAGTCGAAGCTGGTGCGGGTCAACAGCGCGAACATCGCATCGGATCGTCGTATCCCCTGGGTGCGGCCATCCCGCCGACAGACCGAGTCGGCGAGGATGGCGACGGCTTTGGCCGAGATCCGCACGTTCTCCGCCGACATCACGGCGGTGAGTTCGGCGGTGCCGTCGGGCAGTTCGTGAGTCCACACCCCACGTTGGTCCATGGCGTCTTTGCGGCGTTGGCGTACCGCATCCGGATCGTGGCGGAACACCAGGCGGTCGACCATGTCCCGCAACCGCGCCCGATCCCACACACCTGTACGGCGACGCACCGTGTCGGCGATCTCGGCATCCAACGCGGGGGTGATCGGGTCATCGGCGGGGATCAGCTCGGTGCGGGAGATGACCAACCGGATCTGCCACTGCGACAGGACCCCGTCACGCAGGGTGTCAGCAACCTCGGGGAGCCGATCCCGTAGTGCGAGGGCCTCGTCGATGAGGGTTTCGGCGTGGCGGCGGGACACCCCGGCTTGGCGGGCGATACGGGCGGCGCAGTCGGCGTGACCGTCCATGACGAACCCGGACGCGCTGGTGGTGATCAGGCGGTCGGTCATCGCCGCGATCGTCTGATAGCGGTGCCAGGCGAGGTAGGACTCGCCTCGCCGGGTGGCGTCGAGGCCGGCCATCAACATGACCATGTCGGTCTCGGCCGTGTGGGCAGGATCGACCCCGGCGATGTACTCGCTCGGTAGATCGGTCCACACCCGCACAACGCCCCTCGACGCCGGTTTCGTCACCCGCCCCGAGCTGGGTGAGCTGTTACCAACCAATCTAAACCCGACCACCGACAAAACCTGGATGAGTCTCCACAGCAGATGACATCGTCGTAGACGAAATGTGCGCTGGGCGTTGCGGTATGGTGCCGTCCGGGTCGGTGGTGGCTGAGATCGTCGGGTCGCCAGGTGGTTTCGACACGGCGACTCGCCTAGCGGCTCGTTGCCGGCTCAACCAGCGGAGGGGGGCGCCGGCTCAACCAGCGGGGGTGGGCGACTCGCCTAGCGGCTCGGGGCCGGCTCAACCAGCGGGCAGGGCCGCACCGTCGACGGACTTCGACGCACGGTAAACAACCCACTGTGACAACTAGATTCGGCCACCGCACCGTGTCGCCCCGGTCCTACAGCGAGTCCACCTCACTCATCGGGTCGATGAGGACCTTGGCGTGGTGTTCGGCGCGGCCGAGGGCATCGAATGCCGCTCCCACGCCGTCGAGACCGACCGTCGCGGTGATCAGCGGTGCGACGTCGACCTTGCCGTCGGCCATCATGTGCAGCGTGTCGTGGAACTCGGCGGGGTCGTAGGCGAACACGAACCGCAACTCGTGTTCCTTGTTGAGTGCCATCGCCGGGCGGAAGGTGTCGGGTTCCATGCACACCCCGACCACGACGATCCGCGACCGGAACGGCGCCTCGGACACGACGTGCTCGATCATCCCGGGCGTCCCCACACATTCGAAGACGACAGGGCCCTTCGGCGTGGCACCCAGCCGGTCGGCCATGCGGAAGACCGAGGACCATGGCGCCAGCGGAATCCGCCGCAGGGTCCGCATGGCATCGAACGCCGCGCCCAGCAGATCCTGCGCGCGAGTGATGTACTTGCCGACCTCGGCACACCGCTCGAACGGCGACGACACCGTCGGGTCGACGACGATGTCGGCCCCCACGCGATGAGCCAGCACCCGGCGGCCGGGTGACGGGTCGCTCGCGATGACCGTGCGAACTCCGTCGGCCTTCAGCATCGTGATGACGGCCAGCCCGATCGGGCCGCAACCCACGACGACCGCGACATCCCGGCGTCCCACCTCCCCGCGTCGGACCGCGTGATGGGCGACGGCCATCGGCTCGGTCAGCGCAGCATGCTCGGCGGGCAGGTTCTCCGGGATCTCGAAGGTCATGTCCTCCGACACCAGGACGAACTGGGCGTACCCGCCCGGCGCGGACTCCGACAGTCCGGTCAGGTGGGCGTCGGCGCCGTGCCGGATCATCGGGACCGACACCACCGGGGTCCCGGGAGACCAGCGTTTACGGCAACCGGGCCCGTAGGAGACCACCTCGCCGGCGAACTCGTGTCCCATGACCACCGACTGCCCGGATCGCATGAATGCGTCGTAGCCGACCTCGGCGGACACCTGCGCCGTGGCATCGGCATGGACCCGGGCGTGCAGGTCCGAACCACAGATGCCCGCGCGGAGAACGCGGAGCAGTACCTGACCCTTGCCGGGCTCCGGGGTGGGGATCTCCTCGACCGTCAGCTCGCCCTGCCGGCACACGACTGCACGCATGCTCCATGAGTATCAGCTGACGGACCGGAACGGGCGTCGAACGCGCGCCACGCCCCCGCGCGACACCGAGCTCAGCCGAAGTAGACGCTTCCGCGCCGGCTCAGCATCCGGAAGAGGGTCTGCTGGATCTCTTCGCGCACGTGGTCGGTGAGATCGAAGACCACCATCGGGTCGTCGGCGGACGCCTCGTCGTAGGAGCCGGTCTCGATGGGCCGGCCGAAGTGGATGTGCCACTTCGACGGCAACGGCACCATGCCCAGCGGCCCGAGCCACGGGAACAGCGGGGTCACCGGGAAGTACGGCAGGCCGAGGATCTTGGCGAGCGGCTTGAGGTCGGCGAGCATCGGGTAGATCTCCTCGGAGCCGACGATCGACACCGGGATGATCGGCGCGGCGTTGCGCAGCGCGGTCGTCACGAACCCGCCGCGGCCGAACCGCTGGAGCTTGTAGCGGTCCTTGTACAGCTTGCCGATGCCCTTGTACCCCTCGGGCCAGACCGCGGTCAGCTCACCCGCGCGCAGCAGACGGTCGGCGTCGGAGTTGCACGCCAGCGTCGCACCGATCCGCCGCGCGACCTCACTGACGCCCGGCGTGTCGAAGGCCATGTCGGCGGCCAGGACCCGCAGGTACCGGCCCTCCGGGTGGTTGTCGCGCACGGCCAGCGAGGTGATCACGGCGTCGACCGGGATCGTGCCCGCGTGGTTGGCGACCAGGAGCGCCCCACCCTCGCGCGGCAGGTTCTCCACACCGGTGACCTCGACGCGGAACCACTTCTCGTAGACCTGCCGGATCGCCGGGAACCACACCGATTCGGTGAAGTGGGGATCGAATCCGAACTCGTCGACCTCGTACTCCCCCGCCATCCGTTCCCGGATGAACCCGGCGGTCGAGGTGAGGGTGTCGGCGACCGCGCCGCGCAGACCGCCCAGGCTGAACAGCGGACTCGATTTCGACGGACCGCGATGTTCGACGCCCAGCGCCTCGTCGGGAAGGGTGATCTCGTCGCTGATCGGGGTCACCTGCGCGGGCGCGCGGCCGAACCCATCGGTGTTGGGGTGTCCGAGCGTCGACGATCCCCGTTGCGCCGCTGCGCTTTTCGATCGTTCACGACCGACCTGCTGACTCGGATGGCGTCGGCGACCCGATTCCCGGACACCCCGGGCATCGGGACCCGTCGGCGATGTGTAGAGCTGAATGACTTTCGCGGTACGTGCATCTGTCGCTCCGCCACCTGCCAAAGTGCTCACCCCTAGCTGAGTCCTGGGTTCGAAATCCGGGCCGGGTCTGGGCTCGGGTTGCTGCCGGCACTCGGACCGCCGGGGCGAACGAGTCGCGGCGTAGGAGCGCTGGGCGCGATGTGGGTCTGGCGTCCAAGTCTAGAGGTTGCACCCACGTTGCGCATGCTCACGGCGACTTCGCCGCCATCATGACCCTGAATTTCACTGCAACTGGTGGGCGGCCGACACGACCCGTCGCTCGAACGATCTCCACGAATCGGACCCGATCACCGGCGTCACCCCGCTGCGTTCGATGAAGTCGTCCAACGTCTCCAGCGTCGTGTACCGCGGGACGAAGCCGAGTTCGGTCCGCATGCGGGTCGTGTCGAGCACCCGGCCGTAGGTGAGGAACTCCGTCTGCGACGACCGCAGCTTCGCCGACCGCAGGTCCTGGAACACCCCCGCGATCGGCGCCAGCAGACTGCTCGGAACAGGCAGTTCGATGTGCCCGACGCGTCGGATCGCCTGCGTGAGCGTCACCACGCCCTCGCCCGAGATGTTGTAGGTGCCGACCTTCCCGGCGAGGGTGACGTGCTCCATCGCCGCAAGCGCATCCTCCTCGTGCAGGAACTGCAGGCGCGGCTGGAATCCGATCACCGTCGGCACGACCGGCAGGGAGAGGTACGAACTCATCCGGGTGGTGATGCGCGGACCCAACATGGCCTGCGGGCGGACGATGGTGATGTCGATGTCCTGACGCCGCCGACCGAGGCCGCGGACGTAACCCTCGACGTCGAGTAGATCTCGACCGTATCCCCGCTTCGGCTCCCGGGGAGCGCGCGTCTCCTCGGCGAAGTGCGACGGGTCGCGGCTGCCCGCGCCGTACACCATGGCGGTGGAACGCAGCACGAGACGCTTCACCGATGGTGTGCGCTGGCAGGCCGCGCACACCTGCATCGCCCCGACGAGGTTGAACTCCTTGATCGCAGGGGAGTGCGGGGCGGTGTCGGCGATCGACGTCGCGGCGTGGACGACCGTGTCCACGTCATAGGCGGCGAGCGCCTTCGCGATCGTGGGACGCCGGATGTCCACCCGGAGGAACTCCGCTCGCCCCATCCGGCGGAGGAGATCCTTGCGCGGCACCCGCGAGTCCACGGCGAGCACCTTCTCGATGTCCGGATTGGCCGCGAGACGGGCCACCAGGTAGCCGCCGAGGAAGGTCGACGCCCCGGTGACCAGGACCACCCTGGGGGGTGCGGAGGTGGATTCGGCCATGCCCCGAGGCTATCGCCAGTCGGGCGTTCCGGCGCACCGAGGAGGCCCGGGACGACAAAAGGACCCGCCGTAGCGGGTCCTGATGCCGAAGAAAAGCCTATTTACCGAGTTTGCGACGCTGCACCCGGGTCCGACGCAGCAACTTGCGGTGCTTCTTCTTCGACATGCGCTTGCGGCGCTTCTTGATCACTGAACCCATCGGGGCGCTTCCTCACGATTGACACTGATGTACTTGTTCGGCCCTGGTCTGCACTTCAGCCGGGTACGGCGCCGGGAGCGAAGCGACGAGCGGCGGTGTGTCACGTAGGGCTCACCGGCGCATCCAGGTACGCGACCACCGAGCCTACCGGGCGGCACGCCGGATCGGGAAATCGCGATGGCCAACGAGCGGCGGCCGGGGACGCCCACACGCAAAAGGCCCCGTGACCGGCGTGGGCCGGTCACGGAGACCTTTCGAAGAAACTGCTGTTCAGGCGTGGTGCGAAAGCCGGATCAGCCGGCGTCGAAGTACGACGTCTCCAGGTAGTCGTGGACCGCTTTCGCGTGCACACGGAACGAGCGTCCGACCCGAACCGCGGGCAGTTCGCCGTTGTGGACGAGACGGTAGACGGTCATCTTCGAAACGCGCATCAACGATGCAACCTCGGCGACGGTGAGAAACTGCGACGCCGAAGCCGCGTTGCTCACTGCGCCTGTCCTGTCACCAGGAGTGTCTGCAGGTGCCATGAATCACTCATACCTCCGGTGCACGCGTCGCGGCCGCAGGCTTCCCCTCCTGCGGACATCAGACACGCACGTGCTTAAAGAAGCTTAGCGTGGCAGATGTGAAAAAAGCGACGTGAGAGACCGGTATTTCTGAGATTCCTGTGACTCGACCCCAACATGCTGGGGTTTGTCGGCCGTTCGACCACAATTCATGGGGTGTCGGTGACGGCGTGTCCCTGCGCCAAACCCTCGACTTCCACTCGACGTCCGCCGCGGGCGCTGGCGGCCGCGCAGGCACGAGTCGCCTGGTACACCGCGTGCCGCAGACCGTTGGCCTCGAACTCCCGGATCGCCTCGGCGGTGGTTCCGCCGGGCGAGGTGACGGCCGCACGCAGGTCGACCGCGGACAGCCCCGAGTCGCTCAGCAGGATGCCCGCGCCGCGAATGGTCTGCACCGCCATCTCCGAGGCCTGGGCACGGGTGAGCCCCAAGCCGACGCCGGCGTCGATCATCGCCTCGGCGAGCAGGAAAACGTAGGCCGGACCGGAACCGGACACCGCGGTGACCGCGTCCATCTGCTTCTCCGGCACAACCGTCACCCGGCCGACCGTCTGCAGAATCTTGACCACCGCCTGCAGCTGTTCGTCGCCGACGTACCGGCCGGCCGAGACCGCCGACATCGCCTCGTTGACGAGCATCGGGGTGTTGGGCATGACCCGGATGACGGGCGACCCGGCCTGCAGCGCGCTCTCGTAGCGCGACAGGGGCAGGCCGGCCACCAGGGTCACGGTCACTCGCTCGGATTCCGCGTTGTCCTCCGCCGAGGCGAGGATGCGCAGGATCGAGTCGACGTCGTCGGGCTTGATCGCCAGGAACACATACTGCGCCGACTCGGCCGCGCTCTTGACGTCGGTGACCAGCACGCCGTACTCCTCGGCGATCTCGGCGGCGCGGCTCTCCACCCGCTCGGCGACGACGAGGTCCTTGGTGGGGGTGCCTGCACCGATCAGACCGGCGAGCAGTGCCTCACCGATCTTGCCTCCGCCGATGATGGCGATGCGTTCGGACACGGATGTCTACCTTCCTGCGGGGATGAGGGCGAGCTGACGGGACTGTGCGACGACGGTCCCGGTCGAGTCCACCACGAGGTGGTCCTCCTCGAACATTCCGGGGCCGACCTCGGAACTCGTCGCGGCGAAACGCAGCCAGCCGGGCGCGGGATGGCGCCGGACGTAGGTGGTCAGCTGCACCGTGGGCGCCCATCCGAACAGCGCCAGGTTCATGACGACCGGGGGCGAGATGTCACCGACCAGGACCGTGAAGTACTCGTCGGGTTCGACGCCCTTCGGCCGGATCCACCCGCGGACGAGCGGCTCGCCGGTCTCGCCGCGGACGACGGGGAACGTCTCCGAGTCGAGGACCAGGTCGATGGCGGCGCCGAGGTGGTTGACCTCGGCGATGGGCGAACCGTCGAGCGGGATGCCGGTCGACGACGGTTCCACGGGCACGGAGTCGAGGACCGTGGGGCCGGAGTGGTGCGGCCGGCCGCTGTCGGGACGGGCCATCGTCACCGACGAGGACACCACGGTCCGACCGAGTTGCACGGCGTCGACCGACAGGACCGTGACGGTGCGCCCGCGCTTGCGCACACTGATCACCAGGTCGACGTCCGCGGCATCGGGAGCGGTGAGGTAGTCGCTGGAGATCGCCACCGGGATCATCGCGGCCGCCGACTCGGCGAGCCGGTCGCCGTCCGGCGTGAGCGCGGTCAGCGCGGTCCGGGCCGCCTTCGCGACCACCATCTGCAGCGTGCCGCCGTGCACCTTGGGGCCGATCGTGAACGTCTCGTCGATGTGCGCCCGCAGGGTGATCGAGTCCGGACCGCCACGGTCGACCTCGGTCAGCTCCTGCACCTGGGTGATCTTGCTGGTCATCGTCCCGCCTTCGTCGAGGAGACCCGTCCCCCGACGAATCAGCTGCTCAACTGGCCGGTGGGCTCGGGGTGCAGCTCCCGTTTGAGATGCCGCCGCGCAAAATCTAGCGAACGGGCCAGCAGCGCGCTGCGCTCGGGTTTGGTGCGCGCGCTCCCCGTGGTGACCTCGAGCACAACCGCCCCGGCGAAGTCGCTCGCCGCGATGCGCCGGCACACCTCGGCGCAGGGCTGCGCCCCGTCACCGGGGATCAGGTGCTCGTCGGTGGCGGCACCGTTGCCGTCGGCGAGATGCAGGTGGTTGAGGCGCGAGCCCATCCGGTCGAGAAGAGCGAGGGCGTCGACGCCGGCGGTCGCGGTGTGCGAGAGATCGAGCGTGTAGTGCGCGTAGCCGTCATCGGTCGGATCGATCGACTTGCCGAACGCCGATGCCGCCAGACCGGGACCACCGCCGCGCTTGCTGAGTCGCCGGACCGAGGGCTCCCCTGCGCCGAACAGCCGGTCGGCGCGCATGGGGAACATGTTCTCCACGGCGACCGCGACCCCGCTGTCCGCCTCGAGTTCGTCGACGAGATCGTCGAAGGCGGCGACGTAGCCACGCTGCCACCGGAACGGCGGATGCACGACGACGGTCGACGCACCGAGATCCTCGGCCGCCTCCACCGCACGGGCCAGCTTCACGACCGGGTCGCGTCCCCACACCCGCTGGGTGATGAGCAGACACGGGGCGTGGATCGACAGCACCGGAACCTGGTAGTGGTCCGACAGGTACTCGACCCGCCGGATGTCCTGGCTCAGAGCGTCACCCCACACCATCAACTCGACGCCGTCGAAGCCCAGTTCGGCGGCGTAGGCGAAGGCCGCCTCGGTGTTCTGGGGATAGACCGACGCCGTCGACAGACCGATCGGGATCTCGGCGGACGGACGCAGGAGGTCGGGTCTCATCCGGTCCGCCCGCTTCGCTCCGCTCCCGACGGGTTCATCGGTTCACACCGGCTCACGCGGCCAACAACACCAGCGGCCCGATGGTGACCAGCAGACCCACGCCGAGCGCGAGCAGCGTCGTCGGCAGGTCTTTGGTGCGCCGGACCACATGCGACAGCGTCACGATGCCGAAGATCACCAGGACCGCGAGCACCAGCGCGAAGTACGGATTCCATCGCCACAGTTCGGTGAAACCCCAGAACAGGCCGACGCCGACCGCGAGGCCGACGATCGCCTGTCCGAACAACACCAGCCAGGCCTTCACCGGCGACTCCTCGGCGTCGTCGGTCGCCCGACCGTCCGGTGCCGGTGTGTCGACGGTGCCGGTCCGCTCGGCGGACTCCGCGTCCGCGGCCGAATGCACGACGTCCTGGCCGGCGTGCTCCGCCGTGGCGGCTGCCGAGACGGGATCGGCGTCGTCATCGGAGGTCTCGTCGATGTCCGTGGTGTCGTTCAGGGCATCGAACTCTGCCGGGCCCTCGGGCTCGGCGGGACCCTCCGGCTCGCGCTCCTTCACCAGGTCGACCCGGTCCTCGTCGCCCTCGGAAGTGGACTCGATCGGTTCGATGGCCTCGGTCGGGTGGTCGTCGGTGGGGCGGCCTGCGGTCTGGAGACTCTCGGTCTCGTCCGAGCCGGTCCACCGACCGTCGGCGTCATGGGTCTCGGGGTGCGCCGCGGCGATCGCCGCCGTCGTCCCACCCGCGGTCGCGGCGGCGGCCGCGGTGGCTGCCCAGTCGTGCGTCGACTCGTCGCCGTCGGTGTGTGCGTCCGGGTGGTCGTCGGTGTGGCGATCGGGGTCGTTCCGGTCCCGGTTCTTGCCGCCGAAGAGCTTTCGCGCGAACCCGACGACACCCGACGGCCCCGTCTTCTTCGACGCCCCGATCTTGCGGGCCGGGCCCCCGGACCGGCCCTTGCCCCCCGGCCCGTCGTTCCCACTCTCCACGTCGGCGAAGTTGCGATAGGCGTCGAAGTCCATGACCTCGGAGAACCCGCCGTCGCCGCGCTCGCGGGGGCCGTCGGTTCCCGCATCGACCTCGGTCAGGTCGTAGGTGACCACGTCGTCGGAGTCGACGACCGACAGATCCGACCCGTTCTCACCCACCACCGGGATGATGCCGGTGACGGCGTTCGCCGACTCCTGGTCGACGGGAGCGGAATCTCGCGGCGGCGTCTGCCCGAGGCGACGTGCCACCGCCTCGGAGCTGAAGTCGCGCGTCGACATCGGCGGGACGGCTCCCTGGCCGTAACCGGGCATCCCGCTGGCGGTGCGGTTACCCGGCCGTGCCTGGTGCTGCTGGTCGGCGCGCGGCCGGTCGACGACGGGCTGATCGTCGGCCGGGCGGCGCGGGACCGGGTTCGTCGAACGCGGGAACGGCGCGGCGGCCGCGGCCGGACGGTTCCGCGGGGTCGTGTCCCGCTCCGGGGCACCGTTCTCCGCAGCAGTCTTCTCCGGAGCTGCCTTCTCCGGGGCCGCCGTCTCCGGGGCCGCCGTCTTTGCAGGCGCGGTGCTCGCTGGCGGGGCAGCCGGCTCGGGCCGGGTTGCGGGTTCGGGCCGGGTTGCCGGCTCGGGCCGGGCCGCGGGCGCCGCGGAACCCTCTCCCGCGTCGGCGACCTTCGGGATCTCGCCGGTCAGCTCGGACACCGAGAACGATCCGTCCCGGCCGGCGCGTCGGCGGCCGCGGCCGTCACGGGTACGTGCCGGCGAGTCCCCCTGGGACCCCTGCGAGCGGGCGAGAAGTTCCGACACCGAGATGGGTCGGGATTCGGGCTCCGAATCCTTCGGCATGTAGTGGCTCTCCGTCCTCGTTCTCGAACGTTTGGGTCCGGGTCTACCAGGGCGTCAGCCGACGCCCTCGCGAACGCCCTGCACCGGTGTCGGCTCCAGCGCGTCGGCCTGCTCCGCGTCGAGTCGGCGCAGGATCACACCTTCCCGGAGTGCCCACGGACAGATTTCCAGTGTATCGACTTGCAACGCGCGCATCGCCGCCTCGGCGACCAGCGCCCCGGCGACCAGCTGGCCCGCCCGGTCCGAGCTGACGCCCTCGAGTTCGGCGCGATCGGCCTTGGTCATGCGGGAGATGAAGGAGATGAGCTGACGAAGCCCGCTCGTCGTCAGTTCGCGGCGCACCCGCGGTCCGGCGCTCGACGTCGCCGCGCCGGTCAGTCGGGCCAGGCTCCGGAAGGTCTTCGACGTGCCGACGCACAGATCCGGCGCACCGGGTGCGAGCAGCTGGGACGCGGGTGCGCGGAGCTCGGCGTCGAGCCAGTCGCGCAGCACGCCGACCCGCCGCCGGTCCGGCGGATCGTCGGGCAGCCACTCGCGGGTGAGACGTCCGGCCCCCAGCGGCAGCGACAGCGCGACGTCGGGTTCCTCGTCGACGCCGTTGGACATCTCCAGGGAGCCGCCGCCGATGTCGAGAGCGAGGATGCGGCCGGCGCTCCAGCCACGCCAGCGGCGCACCGCCAGCGACGTCAACCTGGCCTCGTCGCGCCCCGACAGGACGAGCACGCGCACCCCGGTCCGCTGCTCGATCTCGTCGAGCAGGTCGTCGGAGTTCGTCGCATCGCGCACGGCCGACGTCGCGAACGCCATCATCTGCTCACAACCGGACGTCCGGGCGATGTGGGTGAACTCGTCGATCGACTCGATGAGCTTGGCGACGGCGCGATCACTCATCCGGCCGTCGGCGTCGATCTGTTCGGCCAGGCGCAGGACGGCCTTGGTCGAACTCATCGGGGTGGGGTGACCGCCACGATGGGCGTCGACCACCAGGAGGTGGACTGTGTTGCTGCCCACGTCGAGGACTCCTAAGCGCACGGGTCAACGGTAGTGCAGCCGCCTGCACCGCCCGATCCCGGCTACCGTGTAAAGGTGACCGCCATTTCGCCGTCCGCGCCTCGCATCGATCCCGCGCCGGAGGTTGAACTCGACTTTCCGCGCGAATGGTACGAATTCGCCGATCCCGCCGACCCCGAGCACGTCATCCGGGCCGATCTCACCTGGCTGCTCTCGCACTGGACGTGTGTGTTCGGCACACCCGCATGTCAGGGCATCCTCCCGGGCCGGGAGACCGACGGGTGCTGCAGTCACGGCGCGTATCTGTCCGACAAGGACGATCGCAAGACCCTCGCCCGCGGCGTCGCGATGCTGACGCCCGAGGACTGGCAGTTCTACAAGAAGGGCTCCGGCAAGGACCCGGTCGGCCCGAAGGGGTACCTCGAGGACAGCGACCTCGACGACGAGCCCGCCTTGAAGACGCGACTCCACAAGGGCGCGTGCATCTTTCTGAACCGACCCGGTTTCTCCGGCGGCGTCGGATGCGCGCTGCACTCGATGGCGCTGCGCAAGGGACTCGAACCGCTCACGGTCAAACCCGACGTGTGCTGGCAGCTGCCCATCCGTCGTGAGCAGGACTGGATCGAACGCCCCGACGGCACCCAGGTGCTCCAGACGACGATCACCGAATTCGACCGGCGTGGCTGGGGCGAGGGTGGCCACGATCTGAAGTGGTACTGCTCGGGTTCCCCCGACGTCCACATCGGGGCCAAGCAGGTGTGGGAGTCGTACGCACCCGAGCTCACCGCGCTGCTCGGCGAGGCCGCCTATGCGGCGCTGGCAGCGGCCTGCCGGCGCCGGAACGGGCTGGGGCTCATCGCGATCCACCCGGCGACGCAGGCCGCGACCGAGCGCCGCGAGACCGACGTCAAATACGAGCTGCAGCCCCCGGAGTAGCCCCCCGGGGCGCCGCGGCCCGGCCGGCTCACGCCTCGAGCTTGTACCCGAGGCCGCGGACGGTGATGAGGTGCTTCGGATTCGCCGGGTCGGGCTCGATCTTCGAGCGCAGGCGCTTGACGTGTACGTCGAGTGTCTTGGTGTCGCCGACGTAGTCGACGCCCCACACCCGGTCGATGAGCTGACCCCGGGTCAGGACGCGGCCGGAGTTGCGCAACAGATACTCGAGGAGGTCGAACTCCTTGAGCGGCAGGGTGATCGACGTTCCGTTGACCGACACGGTGTGTCGCTCGACGTCCATCCGGACCGGCCCGGCCTCCAGGATCCCGATCTCCAGACCGTCGTCGGGCACCTCCCCGCCGCGTCGCAGCACCGCGCGGATGCGGGCGATCAGCTCGCGCGCCGAATACGGCTTGGTCACATAGTCATCCGCGCCGAGTTCGAGGCCGACGACCTTGTCGATCTCGCTGTCGCGCGCGGTCACCATGATCACCGGGACATTCGACCGGGTGCGCAGGGCCTTGCAGATCTCGGTTCCGGACATCCCGGGCAGCATGAGATCGAGGAGCACGATGTCGGGACTGACCCGATCGAAGGTCGGCAACGCCTGCGCGCCATCGGTGATGACGCTGGCCTCGAAGCCCTCTTTGCGCAGCAGGAAGGCCAGCGGATCCGCCAGCGATTCCTCGTCCTCGACGATCAGAACGTGGGTCAACTCTTGTTTCCTTCGGTGGGTCGGGCAGATGGGTCGTCACCCTCCGCGGAGGGAAGTGCGCGGGGCGGCGCATCGGGATCCGACAGCGCCTGCTGGGCGGCCGGCGGCCAGCCGGCGTCGGACAGGTCCTCCGGGATGCACAGCGTGAAGGTCGAGCCGGTGCCGGGTTTGCTCCACAGGTTGATGGTCCCGCCGTGATTGGCGGCCACGTGCTTGACGATGGCCAGTCCGAGTCCCGTGCCGCCGGTCATCCGGGACCGGGCCTTGTCGACCCGGAAGAATCGCTCGAAGACCCGCTGCTGATCCTCCGGCTCGATCCCGATCCCCCGGTCGGTCACCGCGATGGCGACCATCGGCCGCCCGTCGATCTTGATCACGCGGCGGCTGATCGAGACCACGGTGTCCGACGCCGAGTACGAGATGGCGTTCGAGATGAGGTTGTTCAGTGCGGTCAGCAGCAGCGGACGGTCGCCGCGGATGATGACGCCGATCGGACCGTCGGCGCGCAGTTCGATGGCCGCCGCCTCGGCGGCGAGCGTCGCCGCGGTCAGCGCGTCGTCGATGAGCGAGTCGACATCGATGCAGGTGAACTCCGGTGTGACGCCGTCCTGGAGTCGGGACAACGCCAGCAGCTCGCTCACCATGTTGCCCATGCGCTTGGTCTCGCCGACGACGCGGCGACCGAAGTGCTGCACCGAATCGGTGTCGTCGGCCGACTCGAGCAACGCCTCGGCGAGCAGCCCGATCGCGCCGACGGGGGTCTTGAGCTCGTGCGAGACGTTGGCGACGAAGTCGCGCCGGGTGGCCTCCACGCGTTTGTGTTCGGTGTCGTCGAGTCCGTACGCGACGACATAGCGTTCCTCGCCCTGCGCGACGATCCGCGCGTGACAGCGCACGTGCTCGACACTGGGCCGGGGCGTCCGGCCGGTAGAGACGAAACCGAGACTCGACATCGGCGGGCTGAACTCGAAACGCCGTTCGACGCCGGTGTCGAGCACTTCCTTCACGGCCTCCCACACCGGGTCGGCCAGCAGCATCTCGCGTACGAGCCCGAGTTCGACGGCCCGCTGGTTGTACAGCACGACGTCGCGGAACTCGTCGACCACGGCGATGGCGGTCTCGGTGTTACGCACGACCATGCTCAACAGACCGGCCTTGGTCATGCGGCCGTCGTCGGTGGTCGCCTGCACGTCGGAGTCACGGACCTCGGCCGAGGCCGGCACCTCACGGGGACCGAGGGTCGCCTCGGGAACGAATTCGGCGGCGGTGGATGCGGAACGACGCGGGATGCGATCGAGGAACGCGAACCCTCGGGACCGGTCCCGGTCCCGGGTGCGTCGACCGATCACGACACCGAGGCAGAGCGCGAGTACGAACGCGATCGTCGCGGCGAAGATTGCGGCGGTCACAGGGGCAGCTTACGGCTCGACCAACACCGAACGCACATCTGACGAAGGTGTTCGACAGTTGTTCACGCGGAGTTGGCCGGAGTCCCTGCCGACGCGGCGGCGCGCTTCCCCGGTACCGGGGCGGCCGTGTCCGGACCGGTCATTGCGGAACCGGAACCGCCATGTCCGCGAACTCGGGGTGACGTTCGATGAAGCGCTGCACGTAGGAGCAGACCGGCACGACCTGCTTGCCGCCGCGCCGGATGTCCTCGAGGACCGCCTGGACCAATTGGCCCGCGTACCCGTGACCACTGAACTGCTCGCGGATCACGGTGTGCGTGATGACCACCTGGTAGGGCTCGGAGACGTAGTCGAGATAACCGACGATCTCGTCGTCGCCCTGGGAATCGGCGACGAGGATCGCCTCGTACCGCTCCTGGGCAGGTGAGTGCTCGATTCGCAGGGTGCCCATGTCCGCCATGCCGTCTAATGTAGCGCGCGCCACACCGTCGACGCCATGGCGAAACGTGTCACGTCTGGATGTCCGAACGGACCCCGTCGGCTACTTCTGCCCCTGCGCGGCCACCGCGGCGGCACCCGCGGCGGCCGCCTCGGGGTCCAGGTAGGTACCACCCGGGTTGAGCGGTTTCAGGTCGTCGTCGAGGTCGTAACGAAGCGGGTTGCCGGTGGGGATGTTGAGTCCGGCGATGTCGTCGTCGGAGATGCCGTCGAGGTGCTTGACGAGCGCGCGCAGCGAGTTGCCGTGCGCCGCGAGCAGCACGTTCTTCCCCGCCCGGACGTCGGCGACGATCGTCTCGAGGTAGTACGGGATGAACCGCTCGACGACGTCCTTGAGGCACTCGGTCAGCGGCACCTCGGGGAGATCGGCGTACCGCGCGTCGCCCACCTGGCTGTATTCGGCATCGGGTTCGATCGCCGGCGGCGGGGTGTCGTAACTGCGACGCCACAGCATGAACTGCTCGTCGCCGAACTTCTCCTTGGTCTCGGCCTTGTTCAGGCCCTGCAGCGCGCCGTAGTGGCGCTCGTTGAGGCGCCAGTCGCGGATCACCGGGATCCAGAGCCGGTCGGCCCGGTCGAGGGCGATGTGCGCGGTCGTGATCGCGCGGCGCAGCAGCGACGTGTAGACGACGTCGGGCAGCAGGTCGTGCTCGACGAGGAGCTCGCCCCCGCGTTCGGCCTCGGCCCTGCCCTTGTCGGTGAGCGCCACATCGACCCAGCCGGTGAACTGGTTGGACGCATTCCATTCGCTCTCGCCGTGCCGCATCAGGATCAGGGTGCCGTTGCTCATGGCCGATAGTTTTCCACAGTCGGTGCGCACCCTCTCCTCACCGGCGCCGGAACCCCCGGGCGGACCCCGGCGCGCACCGGCGAACGACGAAATGGTAATGAACCGGTCGATTCGCCGCGCGAACGGCCATGGGCGGGTCTAGCGTTAGCGCATGACAGCCAGTACAGACGCCGGCGCGACCGGCCAGAATGCGGAGAAGCAGCCCGAGCTCAAACGCGTGTTGGGCTGGAAGCTGTTGTTGCTGTTCATCATCGGCGACATCCTGGGCACCGGCGTCTACGCACTCACCGGCCAGGTCGCCGGCGAGGTCGGGGGCGCGGCCTGGCTGCCGTTCCTGATCGCGTTCGCGGTGGCGACGCTGACGGCGTTCTCCTACCTGGAGCTGGTGACCAAATATCCCCAGGCCGCCGGCGCTGCCCTGTACGTGCACAAGGCTTTCGGCGTCCACTTCATCACCTTCATCGTGCTGTTCACCGTGATGTGTTCGGGTATCACCTCCGCGACCACCGCGTCCCGCGCGTTCGCGGTGAACATGCTGACCGGCATCAACGGCGGCGAGTCCCCGGATGCGACGCACCCCGCTCTGCTGTTCATCGCGATCGGCTTCCTGCTGCTGGTCATGTTCATCAACTTCCGCGGCGTCGCCGAAGGTGTGGGCACCAACGTGGTCCTGACCCTTGTCGAGCTGACGGGTCTGCTGCTGGTCATCTTCATCGCCTTGTTCTTCGTGTTCGGTGGCAACGCCGATCACTGGGATGCGGTGGTGGTTTTCGAATCGCCGGAGGAGAGGAACATCCTCATCGCGGTGTCGGCGGCGACGGCGCTGGCGTTCTTCGCACTGGTCGGATTCGAGGATTCGGTCAACATGGCCGAGGAGTGCAAGGAACCGACCAGAATCTTCCCCAAGGTCATGCTCAGTGGTCTGGGGATCACCGCGGTGGTGTACGTGCTCATCGCGATCCTCGCGGTCGCGATCGTGCCCGTGGGGGTGCTCGCCGAGAGCGAGACGCCGCTCGTCGACGTCGTGCAGACCGCCGCCCCGGACTTCCCGATGACCGAGCTGTTGCCGTGGATCTCGATGTTCGCGGTGGCCAACACGGCCCTGATCAACATGATGATGGCCAGCCGGCTGCTGTACGGCATGGCCAAGCAGGGGGTCCTGCCCAAGTTCCTGGCCTACGTCCATCCCGGACGCCGTACCCCGTTCGCCGCGATCGTGTTCACCACCGTCATCGCGCTGTGCCTACTGGTCTACGTCAGCGCCGACCCGAAGGGTTCCATCGTCGGACTGCTCGGCGGCACCACCGCACTGCTGCTGCTCGCGGTGTTCACCGTCGTCAACGTCTCCGTCCTGGTGCTGCGCAAGGATCACGTGGGACACAACCACTTCCGTACCTATACGCCGGTTGCGGTGCTCGGCGCCGTGACCTCGGGGGCGCTCACCCTCCCGTTTGCCCGCGCCGACAACCAGCAGTACGTGATCGCGGCCTGGCTACTCCTGCTCGGCGTCGTGCTGTGGGCGTTCACCTACTGGCATCAGAAGCGAACCGGCGCCGAAGCCGCCTCCTACGACGACATCCCGCCCCACGAGATCCCCTGACGCACAGAAAATGCGTATGACGTTGTGCCCGGTTTCCGGGCACAACGTCATACGGATGTCAGACGCAGAGACTACTTGCGGAGGTCCTTGCGCAGGATCTTGCCCGAGGCCGACTTGGGGATCGTCTCGATGAACTCGACGGCCCGGACCTTCTTGTGCGGGGCCACCTTCGACGCCACGAACTCGATGACCTCGTCGGCGGTGATCTCCGCATCGGGCTGGCGCACGACGAAGGCCTTGGGGATCTCCTCGCCCGACTCCGCCTCGATCACGCCGATGACCGCGGCGTCGGCGATCTTGTCGTTGGTGAGCAGCAGCGCCTCGAGCTCGGCGGGCGGCACCTGGTAGCCCTTGTACTTGATGAGCTCCTTGAGCCGGTCGACGATGTAGACGCAGCCGGTCGGATCGACCTGCGCCATGTCGCCGGTGTGCAGGTAGCCGTCGGCGTCGATGGTGTCGGCGGTCGCCTGATCGTTGTTGAGGTAGCCCAGCATCACGTTCGGCCCCTTGACCCACAGCTCGCCCGGCTCGGACAGTCCCTCGCTCGGCAGCTCGATCTCCGCCCCCGATGCGGGGTCGACGATCTTGTTCTCGGAGTTCGGCACCGCCCACCCGGTCGAGGACAGCGGGGGGTCCTGCTGACCCAGCAGGCCGGGTGTGTCGGCCGGGATGATGTGACTCACCGGCGACAGCTCACTCATGCCGTAGCCCTGCAGCATGTGCAGGTCGAGACGTTTGGCGACGGCCTGGCCCAGCTCGTCGTCCAGCGGCGCCGCGCCCGACATCATCGTGTGCAGCGAGGACAGGTCGTAGTTGTCGATGATCGGGTGCTTGGCGAGTGCCACGGCCACCGGCGGTGCGATGTAGGCCATGGTGACCTTGTGGTTCTGGATGTTCTCGAGGAACTCGACGAGGTCGAACCGCGGCATCACGACCAGCGACGCCCGGTTGTACAGCGCCGCGTTCAGCAGCACCGTCATCCCGTAGATGTGGAAGAACGGCAGCACCGCGATCACCACGTCGTCGGCGCCCATGCCCTGCAACGGTCGGATCTGCGCGACATTGGCGACCAGGTTGCGATGCGAGAGCGCGACGCCCTTCGGATTCCCGGTGGTACCGGAGGAATACGGCAGGACCGCGACGTGCGTGGCCGGATCGAACGACACCTCCGGTGCGGCCAGTCCGGCGCCCAGGAGGTCCGCCGCATTCGGGTGGCCGGAGGCGTCCTGGCCCTCGCCGTCGAGGACGATCAGGTCGGCATCCGCCAGCCCGACCTCGTCGGCGGCGGCCTTGGCCTGCTCCAGCATCGGCGAGATGGTCACCAGCATCTTGGCGCCGGAATCCCGCAGCTGCTTGGCGATCTCGGGCCCGGTGAAGAGTGCGTTGATCGTCGTCGCGGTGCCGCCGGCCCGCAGAATCCCGTGGAACACCGTCGCGAACGCCGGGATGTTGGGCGACAGGATGCCCACCACGTCGCCCACGCCGATCCCCCGCGACGCCAACGCGCCCGCCGCCGCCTCGATCTGCGAGATCAGCTGCGCATAGGTGGTCGTCGCCCCCGACTTCGGGTCCACCAGCGCGGTACGGGCGAGGTCCTCCTCGGCCACCGCGCCGAACAGGAACTCGAACACACTCACGTCCGGGATCTCGACGTCGGGGAACGGACTCGTGAAGCTCATGACACCTCCATTGGGGAATTTCTCGACCGCATCGTATCAACGCATGTTGACACGATGTGACGTGGACCTCTCTCAAGAGAGTCTACGATTCGTCCGATTCGGCGGTCGACGAATCCTCGGTGACGCTCTGCGCACCGTCGACGACCGACTCACCCGGTACGTAGCGGCCTTCGAGCGGCTTCCCCGCCTCCGGCAGGGACTCCTTGTCGATGAGGTGCTCGAAGGCGAGCAGGTTGCGCAGCGATTCGCCGCGCGACACCCGCCACGCCCACTCCCGCTGGATCGAGGTCAGGAACCCGAGTTCGAGCAGGGTGTTGAAATCCCCGTCCGCGGCCTCGAGGACCTGCCCCAGGATCCGGTCGACCTCGCCGGAACTCAACCCGTCGGCGGAGATCCGGCCCACGAGGTAGATGTCACCGGTGTTGTCGATGGTGTAGGCGACGCCATACAGCCGGCGGTTGCGCTTCAACAGGTACCTGTACACGCCGGCGTGGTTCTCATCGGGCCGGCGGCACACGAAGGCTTCCACCCGGACGCCGTGCTCGCTCGCCGTCAGCAGCACGGTGGTCTTCAGTTTGCGTTCGCCGGGCAGCTCGACGACCACGTGATCGACGTCGGCCCCGCCGCCGCTCTTGCGTGCGAAGGCGATCTCGTTCTCGCCCAGCGTCTTCTCCAGCAGGTCGACGACCTCGTTGCGACTCACGGCATCCTCTCGTCGGTGGTATCGGGAACCCTTGCGCAGCGGGCGATTTCGGCGCAGCGTCAGACGGTGACCCGGTTGCGCCGACGACGCCAGCGGCGTCGAAGGCGCGCCGAGGCCGCGGCCGTAGCGGACACCTCGGGCGACGCCGGACGCTGGTGCGCGGCGAACGACCGCATCGCCCGGCCGTAACTCTCGAGGAGCTGATCGACCGTGTGTTCCCAGGAGAACTGCTCGGCGTGGGCGCGGGCGTGCTGTCCGAGCTCGACGAGTCGATCGGGTTGCGCGAGAAGCTTTTCCAGCGCATTCGTCCAGTCCCCGACCCGATGCCCGTTGACCAGCACTCCGGTCCGGCCGTCGTCGACCGCCACCCCGAGGCCACCCACATTCGCGGCGATGACGGGCGTCCCGCAGGCCTGCGCCTCGATCGCGACCAGTCCGAAACTCTCCGAATGACTGGGCACGGCAACCACATCCGACGCCCGGTAGACCTGCACCAGACGGTTCGCCGGCTGGGGCGGCAGGAACGTGACCGAATCGGCGATCCCGAGTTCGGCGACCTGATCCATCAGCGCGGTGGGCCGTTGCAGCCCCGACCCCGACGGCCCGCCCACGATGAGCACCCGCAGCCTCCGCCCGGTCGCGGCGGACTCCCCGATGAGCGGCGCGACCGCGGCGACCAGGAGGTCCGGGGCCTTCAGCGGTTGGATGCGCCCGACGAACGTCACGATCATCTCGTCGGGGTCGAGGCCGAGCTCCGCGCGGGCGGCCGCGGCGGAACCCGGCGTGTAACAGTCGAGATCGGCACCCGGGGTCACCACGTCGATACGGTCGGCGGCGGCACCGTACATCGAGAGCAATTCGGTCGCCTCGGTCTGGGTGTTCGCGACCAGGCGATCGGCCTCCCCGACCACCTGCTGCTCCCCGATGACCCGCAGCTGCGGCTCGGCGGTGTCGCCCTCGGCCAGCGATGCGTTCTTGACCGCGGCCAGGGTGTGCGCGGTGTGCACCAGCGGTACACCCCACCGGTCGCGGGCGAGCCACCCCACCTGGCCGGAGAGCCAGTAGTGCGAGTGGATGACGTCGTAGTGACCGGGCGCCTGCGCGGCCTCGGCACGCAGGACCCCGGCCGTGAACGCACACAGCTGGGCGGGCAGGTCGCGCTTGTCGAGGCCCTCGAACGGGCCGGCGACGACGTTGCGCACCGTCACCCCCGGCGCTGCGGCGACCGACGCCGGGTCGGCCGACGACGTCGCGCGGGTGAAGATCTCGACCTCGACTCCCCGACGGGCCAGCCGCGTCGCGGTCTGCCAGACGTAGACGTTCATCCCGCCGGCGTCGCCGGTGCCCGGTTGCGCCAGCGGCGAGGTGTGCACGGAGATCAGCGCGACACGCCGCGGGGACGGGCTCGAGGTCATGGTCTCCACCATAGAGAAACGCCGTGTCGGGCGAGGAGTCCCCCGGCCTGCGGACACCCTGCACGCCCGTCGCCGCGATCACCTAGACTGCTTTCGGTAACGATTGTCATTTGCGTGAAGGTTGTCGATGAAGAAATCCCTGCTGGCCACGGCCGGTGTGCTGTCCGCCGCCGCCCTGGTGTTGTCCGCCTGCTCCAGCGACTCCGGCGGGACCGACGGCCCCCCGACCGTGGTCGCGTCCACGAACGTCTGGGGTTCGGTGGCGGCCGCGGTCGCCGGCGACAACGCCGAGGTGACCGCGCTGTACACCAACGTCGACGGTGATCCGCACGAGTTCGAGCCCTCGGCAGCGGACACCGCGACGATCGCCGATGCCGACATCCTCGTCTTCAACGGCGGCCACTACGACTCCTACATGGAGGAGGCGGCGGCCAACTCGGACGCGACGGCGGTCGACGCCTACGCCCTGCTCGGGAGCGACGAGCATGCCGACGAGGCCGGTGGCGAGCACACCGACGACGGCGACGAGCACGCGTCCGGCGATCACTCCGACGGTGCTCACGACCACGCGCACGGCGACCAGAACGAGCACGTCTTCTACGACCTCCCCGTCGTCGCCCAGGTGGCCGACAAGGTCGCCGACGCGCTGGCCGAGAAGGACCCGGGCAACGCGGAGTCCTACCGCGCCAACGCCGAGACCTTCACCACCAGCATCGACGGTCTGCGCGCGAAGCTCAGCACCATCCGGGAACAGCACGCCGACACCGAGGTCGCCCAGACCGAGCCGCTCGCGGGCTACATGCTGACCGAGGCCGGGCTCGTCGACATCGCACCGGCCGGTTTCACCCAGGCCGTCGAGGAGGGCCAGTCACCCGCGGCCGCCGACCGTGCGGCACTGCAGGACATCCTGGCCGACCGTCGGGCGAAGGTGCTGATCTACAACACCCAGGCCGTGGACCCGGTGACACAGGCCATGCTCGACGTCGCGCGCTCCGCGGGCGTCCCGGTCGTGGAGTTCACCGAGACCCTGCCCGACGGCGTCACCGACTACGTCGTGTGGCAGGGCGCCCAGATCGACGCCCTGACCGCGGCGCTGGGTTCCGGCTCCAATTGACCGGGGCAGGCGACTCGCCCGGAGCAGGCAAGGGCAGGCCGGTCGTGGAATTCACCGGCGCCCGGCTCGCGTTCGGCGACCGGGTTCTCTGGGACGACCTCGACCTGACGATCGAACCCGGTGAGTTCGTCGCGGTCCTCGGGCCCAACGGCTCCGGCAAGACGTCGTTCCTGCGGGTTCTGTTGCACCAGTACGCGCTCGACCGCGGCACCGTGACCACCACCGACGCGGTGGGCTACATCCCCCAGCAGCACGCCGAGGACGACGCCGACCCGATGGCCATCCGCGGCCGGGACCTCGTCGGGTTCGGTGTCGACGGCGGCCGCTGGGGTGTGGGACTCCGGGGCCGGGCACGACGCCGCGCACTCGTCGACACCGCGCTCGGTTCGGTGGACGCCCTGCCGTACGCCGACGCCCCGCTGGGCGTCCTGTCCGGCGGCGAGCAGCAACGGCTACGCGTCGCCCAGGCGGTGGTGAGCGATCCCGCGCTGCTGCTCTGCGACGAGCCGCTCGCCAGTCTCGATCCGACCAACCAGCAGGTGGTCGTGGACCTCATCGATCGCCGGCGCCGGGACGCCGGGACGGCCGTCGTGTTCGTGACCCACGAGATCAACCCGATCCTGCCCTTTGTCGACCGCGTCCTGTACCTCGTCGACGGCCGGTTCCGCATCGGCGAGCCGCATGAGGTGATGACGACGGAGACACTGAGCGAGCTGTACGGCAGCGACGTCGAGGTGCTGCGCGTCAACGGCCGTCTGGTCGTGATCGGTGGCGAGGACGCGCACCACTGCGCCGCCGACAGCGAACCGGGTGTCGCGAGGCGAGGCGGTCCGGCGTGAGCGTCACCCACCTCTCCGTCGACCGTTCGTTGAGCGACCTCTGGGATTTCTCCACCACCATCGACCTGCTGGGTTACGACTTCATGCAGCAGGCACTGCTCGCGATGGTGCTGCTCGGCCTCCTGGGCGGCCTGCTGGGCCCGCTCATCGTCGCCCGGCAGATGTCCTTCGCGGTGCACGGCGCCAGCGAACTGTCGGTGACCGGAGCCGCGGCGGCCCTGCTGATCGGGTTCAGCGTGAACCTCGGCGGCGTCATCGGCGCGGTCATCGCCGCGGCGGTCTTCGGCTTCCTCGGCAACAAGGCGCGGGAGCGCGACTCGGTGATCGGCGTCGTGATGGCGTTCGGCCTCGGCATCGGCGTCCTCTTCCTGGCCTTGTACGGCCGGATCGGGACCGGCTTCGCGTTGTTGACCGGTCAGGTCGTGAGCGTGGGCATCAACGGCCTGGTCGCGATCGCCATCACCACGGGCATCGTCGTCGTCGTGCTGGCCGTCATCTACCGGCCACTGCTGTTCGCCTCCACCGATCCCCGCGTCGCGCAGGCGCGGGGGGTACCCATCCGCACCCTGTCGGTGGTGTTCGCGATCATCATGGGCCTGGCGGCCGCGCAGGGCGTTCAGATCATCGGCGCGCTGCTGGTGATGTCGCTGATGATCACCCCGGGCGCCGCAGCCGCCCGCGTCACGTCGAATCCGACGCGCACGCTGGTGCTGTCGGTCGTGTTCGCCGAGGTCGCGGCGGTCGGCGGGTTGCTGATGTCGCTCGCTCCCAAGCTGCCCGTGTCGGTCTTCGTCACGATCATCTCGTTCGCGATCTACGTCGTGTGCCGGATCATCGGCAACCGCCGCGTGCATCGCACGCGCTGATCCGACAGAACACAAGCACTGCCGGGCCGCCTCGCTCGCACCGCAGTACCTTTCATTCCTCGGCGAAGCCGGGGTTGCAGCCGGCGCCGACCATGTCCTCCTCGGCGACGACCGGCCGGCCGGGTTCGAGGTTCCAGCTGGGCTTCTCGGGTTCGACGATGCGGGCGAACCGCCAGTGGCAATCGAACTGGGCCTGCATCCCGGGGGTGTCGGCGGTGCGGTCGAGAGCGACGACCTCCGCCCACGCGGCCGCCATCGCGCCGGGGTCGGTGGTGTAGCGCCCGGAATTCGTGGGGAACACCGAGAGGCTCGGACCGACCGCGGTGTCGGTCCACTCGGTCCGCTCGATGTACGGCGGGCGGTAGACGATCGTCGGCGCGCTCTCGGTGGGCGAGTACGGGCCCGATGAATACGGGGTGGGCGACGGGCTCGTCGTGCTCGAGGCGGTCGTGCTCGGACCCGGTGCTCCGGGGTCGACCGCGTCTGTCCCGCACGCGGACAGGACCGCGGCGACGGCCAGCGCGCCGGCCGCGGCGCGCCACCGCCGCCGCCCTCCGTCGGCCACTCCCGCACCCGCCCTGCGCAACCCCGTCGACATACCGACACCCTAGGTGACGGGTAGCCTGCACCTTGTGGTCCGCCGGCGCACGCACAAGCGGGCGGTCGGGTTGTTCGTCACCGCGATCGCCGTCGTCGTGCTGTGCCTCGCGGGGTGTGCGCGCACCCCCGATCCGGGACCTCCCCAGATCACCCAGTCGCATCGGGCCTCGACCACGCCCACCGGCCTGGTGCTCGACGGAAAACCCTGGTGGCCCGCGGGTTTCAATGCGTATCAGCTCAGCACCGACTGGTCGGTCAACCGCGGCTGCGGCGCCCAGGTCGACGCCGACGGGTACTTCGACAGACTCCCGCCCCGCGCGCTGACCCGCTTCAACCTGTACTCGGTCTTCGCCGTCGACAAGCGCAGCGGGCTCATCGATTTCGGGCCGATCGACCGGGTCTTCCAGGCCGCGGCCCGGCATCACCAGATGGTCCTGCCGGTCCTCACCGGAGGCTCGGGCGACTGCGAGGACGAGCGGTTCAAGGAACGCGACTTCTATGTCGACGGTTGGCAGAGCCAGGAGATCGTCGGCGGGCTGACGTACGCGGAGTGGGTCGAGATCGCGGTGACCCGCTGGCACGACGAGCCGTCGATCGCCGGCTGGGAACTCGTCGGGGAGCCCGAGGCGAGCGAATGCGGTCCGGCCTCGTGCGACTGGGAGGCGCGAACGTGTCCCGACGATGCCACGGCCGTGTTGCGCGCGTTCTTCGACCGCGCCGGCGCCCATCTCCGGGCCTACGACGCCGACCGTCCGATCTTCTCGGGAGTGGTGGGCGGCGACCAGTGCGGCCTCGCGGGCGCGGGTTATGCCGAGGTCCTGGGCTCGGCCGGCGTGGACGTGCTCGACTTTCACGACTACCGCTCCGATGTCGATCCCGAATCGGGGCCCGCGGGCAGCAATCTGCGCGCACGACTGGCGCAGGCTCGCGAGCTCGGAAAACCGCTCGTGGTCAACGAGATCGGGATACACGCCGGCTCATGTGTCTCGATCGCGAACCGGGCCGAACAGTTCGAGACCATCATCGCGCGCCACCGCGACGCCGGGGTCGCCGGCGCGCTGCTGTGGTCCTTCGTGCCGGACCCGCGCGGCGCGCAGTGCACGTACGACATCGGGTTGCATGACCCGGCCTGGAATGTGGTGCGCGAGAACGCCTCCTGATCGCGTGCGACGGCCCGCTCGGGCTCACACCAGCTGATACAGCCGCCAGTCCGGCAGATCCGCGCCCTGGTTGCGCGCCTCGATGACGAGAACCCCGATCTGGGCGCCGTTCTCGTAGATGGTCGGATACCGCTGGTTGACCGCGTCGGAGAGTCCCCGACCTTCCGGTGGGACGGTGAGGAAGTAGCGCACACCGCCGCCGACCGGGTCGTTGAGCAGCTGCGCGAAGTCGCGATCCGACGGGATGACGAACTGGCGCGGCCGCTCGGACTGGACCACCACCGCGAAGCCGTACACGGTGTCGCACAACACCGCGCCGTCGGGCAGGTCCAGACCGTCGAGATACTGCGCCAGCGCCCGCTCGGTGGAGAACGACCGCACGATGCGCTGCTCGCCGAGGTACTTCTGGTCCACCGAGTCCGGGCGCGGATCGACCACCGATCCGAGTGCGAACTCCTGCGGCGCGTACTTGGGTGACGTCATCCCGGCGGCGGTGACCGGGATCGCGGTGGCGACCACGACGATCACGATCGTCGCGGCGATCTTGTTACTCCAACGCGAGGCATAGGGGCGGGGCGGCAAAATGTCCGAATGCCTGCCCTCGCGACGCATCGGAACCTGCTGCCGTAGGGGCACAGACAACAGGGCGATGACCGCGGCGAGCAGGACCACGGTCATGTAGAACCGAAGAAAGCCGAACGTCGAACCGCGTGAGTAACCGAAGACCTGAAACGCCAGCACGGCCACGATCAGCAGTGCGGGCAACATCGCCGCAAGCCGATGACGTCGGGCACGGACCCCGATGACTCCGAGAATGAGTATCGGAAGCAGTGGCGCGAGGATGAAGATCTCGGTGAGGGAGAACCCGATCGCATCCCCGGTCGTCGACGACCCGCTACCGCCGGACTGCGCGATGATCGCGGCGTTGCCGTATTCAGAGGTGAACTGCGCGAACGCGTCACCCGTGATGAGCCAGCCCGCCGCCGCCCAGGCGAGGAAGGCCAGGGCGCTGGGCGCCACCACCAGGGTGATGTCGAGGAGCGTGCGCGACACCCGTTTTCGGCGGTCGCGGCGTGTGTAGGTCACCCATCCGACCACGAAGGCCGCGGCCAATGCGGCGGCACCGCCGTCGTAGCGGGTGAGATAGGACAGGCCGAGCGCGATCCCGGCCACCACGAGCTCGTGGACGTCGTCTGAGGAGACCCACCGGATCAGACGACGGGTGGCCCAGGCCAAGAAGAAGAGGTACGGCGCCTCGCTCATCCCGTTCGCGGCATAGAGGACGATCATCGGATTGATTGCGTAGAAGATCGTGAAAGTGCCTGCCACGAGCGGACGCAGGCCCTGGTCGCGCGCGATCCCCGACGCCTGCACCACCGATCCGGCCATGAACGCCGACGACATGATCACCGCCGAGAGCGCCTGCGTCGTCATCTCCGGGAACCACGGGGTGAGCGCGGTCAGCGGCAGCTGGACGATGGCGGTCAGCGGGGTGAAGATGAATCCGATCGCCGCGAGATGCGGTGTCCGACTGAACAGTACGCTCTGTGCCGACTGCACCCTCGAGAGCGCGTCGCCGAAGAACAGGTGCACCTCGCTGACGAGGTAGACCCCGATGACGAGGTACGGGATCCACGTCGCGAGGAAGATGAGCACCGAGGCCGGGACACGGCGGGTCACGTCGGCTCCTGCCCGTCGGGATCGGTGTCCGGCGAACTGCTCGTCGACAGACCGTGAAAGGTCTTCTCCCAGTACGACGGATTGACCAGGATCTGCCACATGCCCTTGATGGCGGCGACACTCATCATCAGCCAGTACAGCGGGATGAGAAGGGCCGAACCGAGCAGTTCGCTGCGATCGTCCTCGCGGATCGCGACGAGGTTCATGTACAGCGCCGCCCCGTTGCCCAGCAGCAGCGAGATCAGCGACAGGTAGTAGATGGGTCCGGGGAACAGCTCGGCGACGACCGGTGGCTGTCCGCCGATCCACAGCGCCAGGATCAGCCAGAACACCATGTTCAGGCAGGCGATCACCGGGGTTCCGGCGATCAGCAGCGTGAAGCGCACGAACGCGACGGGCCCGAGGATGTGCCAGAGCTTGACCGGGTGCCGCATGTGGACGAGCCACGTCTGCATGTAGCCCTTGTACCAACGGGAGCGCTGGCGGACCCAGTTGATGGCATCGACATTGGCCTCTTCCATCGTGACCGAGTCGAGCACCAGGGTGCGGTATCCGTGGTCGGCGATGCGGACCCCGAGGTCGGCGTCCTCGGTCACGTTGTAGGGGTCCCAGGCGCCGATCGTGTCGAGAACATCGCGGCAGAAGTGATTCGACGTGCCGCCCAACGGGATCGGCGCGCGGCTGACCATCATGCCCGGCAGCAGGAAGCCGAACCAGATGCCGTAGTCGGCCGTGAACCACTCGGTCAGCATGTTGTCGCGCACGTTGTGGAAGCTGAGCTTGCCCTGCACGCAGACCACCGACTCGTCGCCGGAGTTGTTCAGCACGTACACCGCCCGACGCAGCTGCAGCGGGTCGGGTTTGTCCTCGGCGTCGAAGATGGTGACGATGTCGCCGGTCGCGAAGTGCATGCCGTAGTTGCAGGCCTTCGGTTTGGTCCGCGGCTGCGCCGGGGGTGTCAGGACGACCGTGACGATCCCGTTCTCCTCCACCCCGCGCGCCGCCTCGATCGTCGGCTCGTCGTCCTCTTCCAGCAGCAGCAGGACCTGGAGCTTGTCCCGTGGGTACTCGATCGTCTCCATCGCGGCCACCAGTTGACCCACCACCTCCGGCTCGCCGTAGGCCGGGACGAACACGGTGTAGGCGGGCAACTCGTCGTCGGGTATGGACCGGGCGTCCTCGTCGGAGACGCGGATGGCACCGTTGACCAGCCCCCGCCGGAAGATCACCAGGCGGTCGGCGAGGGTCACCACGTATCCGATCGTGGCGATCGAGACCAGGGTGGCGCAGGTCCCGACCGGTTCGATCACCATCGCGACGGCGATGATGCCGAGCAGCGTGAACCCGATGATCTTCTGAATCCGGCTGAAGGCCACCGAGGCCGACATGTCCTCGTCGGCGTTGCGGAGACGGTTGACGGCGTCTTCGAGGGCCTGCGCCCGGTAGTCCGGGTCGGCGAGCAGTTCGGCCACCGGACGCGTCGGTCTCGTGCTGCGCGCGACCCCCGGCTTGTCGGCGGCTGCGGCGTGCCCGGGGCCGGCCTCGTCGATGCTCATGCACCGGCCCCCCGAGCGGCCCCGAGCTGGGCCCGGATGAGCTCCCCGGCCAAGCCGATGAGCAGGGCCTCGTCCTTGAGTTGCGGGTCGGTGTCCAGCAGGACCGAGTTGCCCCGCAGCAGGATCGTCATCAGTGAGTTCATGTTCGCGAGGATCGTGATGCGCGGCTCCGGGAAGTAGGCCTCGGGCTCGTGGTTGTCGACCGCCCACAGCATGACCTGCTGGGTGCGGTTGCCGTTGTTCCACCGCCAGGACAGCACCGTGTAGGTCAGGTAGCGCTCGTCGTCCACGACACTCCACACCCGACCCCGGACCCCGTTCGACAGGTCCACCTCGATCGGAAGGCTCGTGCGTTCGCTGGACAGGTCGTAGCGGAAGATGTCCGGGTAGACGTCGAGGACGAGTGGCCGCCTGCTGTCGACGCTGTCGACGACCACCCGCCGGGGACGCGCGAACTTGTCGTAGGCGCGATTGCCGCGGGTCTGCACCAGGACCTGGCGGATCAGCACGGACCCCGGCCCGTAGAGGCGTGACACCCACCCGTAGACACCCAGGGACTCCTGCCGCCAGCCGACCGGGACCACGAGCGGCTCACCGATACCGAGCTGCGGATAGCGATTGCTCTGGTAGTTGCTACCCACCGGCGGGGTGGGGCACAGCGCCAGCAGGACCGCCACGAGCAGCACCACCAGACCCGGCCGGCCCACGAACGGGACTTTCGGCGGACTGATCCGGCCGGCCTCGGGCGGCGACCACTGCCGGCCGCCGCGCCGCCGATAGTCGACCAGCATGTAGGCCGACGTCGCGAGGGCCGCGATCAGGCCCGGATAGGGCACGACGATGTTCCGGGGCGCGCCGAGCGCGTCGAGCACGAACAGCGCGACCAGGCCCACCGCACCGGCCAGCAGCGCCGCGACCAATTTTCGGCGCCAGGTCCGACCCACCGCGATCGCGGTCGCGGCGACGGCCATCAGCACCACCACGAAACCGGCGGCGAGCGACGTCCCACCCATGATCAGCACGACGGCGCGGACCGGCGGCGGGAAGATGAGCACCAACAGCAGCCACACCCACCGGTAGCGGGCGACCGGACGCAGCCCGAAGAGCAGAACCGCGGCGCCGAAGACGAACAACCACAGGGCGAGCAGATCCATGTGGGTGGTGAGGTACGCGCGCGCATAGCGCGGGTTGACCAGATACTTCATCGCCAGCGCGAGGATCAGCACCACGATGCCGACGATGACGTCGGTCTGCCGGTCGTAGATCGGCAGTTCGTCGACGGTGCGCCACGACACCCCGATGACGGCGATCAGCGCGAGGACGACCAGCACCGGGACGTAGAGGATGAGCGTCTGCGCCATCAACTCGTCGACGATCGCGACGATCGTGTTCCAGAACCCCAGGGCCGTGCACCCGATCAGGAACAGCCACCGGGCCGCCACCAGCCACTCCGGGTCATCGACGAATGCGGGGTGCGGCGTCTCGGGCTTGCGGCGCGTGACGACGCCGACGAGCGTGGCGACCGCACTCGTCGTGCCGGCCGACCCCGGATCCGGGGTCGACGGTTCCGGGTTCTGGGCCGTGGTCGTCGCGGGAGCCTCGGGCACGCCGGTCAGCTCTCGGCGGTCCGTTGCCGTCGACGGCGCAGGATGAGGGTCGCCGCGACGGCCGCCACCACGACGATGCCGACCCCGACGACCGCGAACGCCACCCACGACGTGTCGCCGGTCGACGACTCCGGCTGCTGCGCATCGTCATCGACCACGAGCACCGGCTCCTGGCCGGACACCTGCAACAAGGCGTCGCCGTTCAGCGACGGCCAGCGATCGGGATCGGCGGCCAGCCAGTCGAGCAGGGCGTCGAGATCAGCGGCGTCGTTCGTCGAGGTCGCGACCAACACCGACCGGCCGGCATCACGGGCCACCTGCAGCGAACCGAAGCGCACGGTCGGCGACAGCAGCACCTCGGCACGCCGACCGTCCGGATTGAGCAGCGAGACCGTGCCGCCGTCGGCGGTCACCGGCAGCGACAGCTCGGGCAATCCCTGGCCGTCCGCGGCGATGACGACCGCGGGGGCCGAGGCCGACATGGCGTCGTCGAGCGGTACGACGTCGACTCCGAGACGCACCGCCGACAGTCGCTGCAGGCCCGACATCAGTGCCACCGCGCGGGCGACGTCGGCGACGTCACCGCGGGTCCAGGCCAACGAGTTCCGCGGCATCAACGCCTGCGGCAACGAGGCGAACCCGGATGGTGTCGGCGGGTCGGCGACCTCGGATCGCACCTCAAAGGACGAGTCCAGGCTCAGCGAACTCCGCACTCCCGCACCGCACTGTTCACCGACGTCGCCGTGGTTGTAGGTGACGGTGACCTCGGTGAAGCGCGTCAGCAGATCGCCGGGGATGTCGACCCAGGAGTTGTAGCTGCCGGAGGAGTCGGCGGGCCAGGAGGCGATGACCCGGTCCCCGACGGACACCGCGATCTGGCCGCCCATCGGGGTGTAGGTGCCCTTCAGCTGCATTCGCACGTTCTGAGACGGCCGTCCCAGGCGCGTCTGGTCGACCCCGAACGAGATGGTCGGCCAGCCGGTCGCCGAGACGCGCTGATCCCCCACGCCCAGTTCGGCGAGCGTGGTGACCTCCGGCGCGAGTTGCGGTGCGGCGAAGGGCGGTCCGGCCACGGCCGCGGAGCTGACGGCGATCGACGAGAGATCAGAGGTGAGGAACTCGACCTGGGTCTCCAGGTCGTCCTCACTGCCGCCTATCCGCAACACCGGCCAGCCTGCACCCGGCCCCAGGCTGAGTCCGTCGGGCAGAGCCGAGTTGATGACGATCTGCCGTTCGAGCGGTTCGATCTCCTCGTCGGGTGCGGCATCGCCGCGCGGCAGCGAGTCCGTCTCGATCTCCACTGTCGCCGCACCGTAATTCGCGATCACGGCGGTCGCGAGCGACACGGCCGCAGCGCCCTCGGCGGGCCGCACGTCGTCGGGGACGAAGATGGTCAGCTTGCGCAGGACCGGCGGCAGGAACTCGGCGACGCTGTTCGGCGCGGCTTCCCGGCCACCGTATGTGACGGTCGCATTCTGGATGCGCAACCCCGAATCGGGGTCGAACAGACACGATCCGGCCGTGCGCAGATAGGTCCGCAGGACGATGTCGGCGGCGTTGCGTTCGACCCGCACGCCGCGTAGCGACAGCGAGATCGGCGAATTCACAGCCGGATTGATCGGCGTCCGCGAGATCAGCCGGCCTTCCTGCAGGACGTCGATGTTGCCGCCGGTGACGAAAGCGGGATACTGCGTGACGCCGCGCAATTCGGTGGGGGCGAGATCCGGCGGTACCGCGAGGGACAGACTCACCTCGCCCTGCTGTCCCGGGAACGCGATGGTCGGCGACGAACCGAGATCGCGAAGGTTCAGCGGCGCAGGCGGATCCCCCGGCGCCGCCTGCGCGGCCGGTGTCGACGGCGCCCCGATCGAGGCGATGCCGGCCAACAGCAGGCCCACCAGCAACAACGCCGGCCCACGGCTACGTCGACAACGCGACTCGCCGCGGGTTTTCCAGGACACGTGCATTCGTCACCCTTCGAGTGACCCCCGTCCCGACCCTCAAACGCCCCGAAGGAAACCTATCCCACGACACGGCTCGGCACATATTTTCACGCGATCGGACCGGTGGGCCGCCCGGTGCGAGTCATCCGTGCCATCTCGATTCGCCAACGATGCCCCGAACCGGCACCCGACTCTGCGACCATGTCCTGCAGGTCGACACGTCCGGCGAGATTCGAGGGAGCGCGATGCGACAGGTTCACGCCGGCGAACGCGTCGACGGCGGCGTCTACGTGGACATCGCCGACGCGACGATCTGGCACTTCACCGCCGGCGAGTCATACGGCCCGCCGATGGTCCTGCTCCACGGGCTGTTCGCGTCGGCGTCGACGTGGGGAACGCAGATCCCCGCCTTCCTCGACGCCGGTCAGCAGGTGTTCGTACCCGAACGGCCCGGTCACGGTCACAGTCCCGACCTCCCCGGCGAGTTCCACCTCGACCGGATCGTGGCACGCACGATCGTCTATCTCGAGACCGTCGTGCGCCGGCCTGCCAATCTGGTGGGATGGGCCGACGGCGGCACCGTCGCCCTGCTCGTCGCCCGGGACCGCCCGGACCTCGTCCATCGGCTGGTGTTCGTCGGCGGATACCTGAACCGTGCCGGCCGGATGGCCGACGAGTTCATCTCCCGGGTGTCTCGCCGCGACCCGGTGACGATGGACTACCTGCGCATCTACTACGACACCACGTCACCGGACGGGCCCGAGCATTTCGAGACGGTCTTCGACAAGGCGGTCCGGATGCTCGCCGCCGAACCGGAGTGCGAGGTCAGCGAATTCACCGGCGTCGAGTTACCGACGCTGGTGGTGGTCGGCGATCGCGGGCTCGTCCGCCTCGAGCACGCGCTCGAGCTGTCGCGGACGCTGCCGGCGGCCCGGCTGGCCGTGATCCCGGGCACCCACATCCTGCCCGTCGAATCGCCCGAGCTGTTCAACCCGCTGGTCCTGTCGTTCCTGGCCGCCGACCCCCCGTCGGTCTGGGAGTTCGGCTGACCCGCTCCCCGACCGAAAGCACGACCTGCCCCTGCTCCCTGATCCGAGAGAACGACATACCCATTGCCCCCTGAGGTGTGAGGAGCGTCAGCGATTGCCCCTTTGATCCTTGAGGTGTGAGGAGCGATAGCGACGAGCCTCGAAGGGCCTGGTGAGACGCGTCTCGGAGCCCTTCGTGGCTCGCTGCGCTCGCACCTCAGGGAGCATAGATGTGGACGCTCACTGTTCTTTCGTGGTCCACGACGGCCGCCAGGCCGCAGTTACTGAGGTGCGAGGAGCGTCAGCGACTGCCCCTTTGCTCCCTGAGGTGTGAGGAGCGTAAGCGACGAGCCACGAAGGGCCTGGTGAGACACGTTGCGAAGCCCTTCGTGGCTCGCTTCGCTCGCACCTCAGGGAGCAGAGATGTGGATGCTGAGGGGTGTTCTCTCGTTGTGCACGACGGCCGCCTAGGCCGGCGAATGCACCCGGTACCACGCCTGGCGCCGCAGGGTGTCCGGGTCGGCCTCGACGTGGTCGGGGTCGTCGAGGACGAGGACCTTGCGGTCGGCGGTGGTGTAGGCGGGCCAGCCGAAACCGGGGTCGCCGGTGCGGGCGAACCCGCCCCAGCGGGTCTGGACGTTCTTGGTGACCCGGCCGGTGGCGGGCCAGTCGGCGAGGGCGAGACCGGCACCCATCGGGGCCCGGTAGGCACCGAACACGCTGAACAGCTCGGTGGCGTGCGTGGCCCCGAAGCCCGTGGCCTCGAGCACCTTCGTCTGGTAGTCGTAGCGGTACACGTAGGTCGGGGCGACGGCGCTGTGCCCGTCGGCGAAGGCGCTCATCGGTGCCCAGAAGATCGAGTCGCCGGCCAGCCGGATGCGATCCCGGTCCCCGTCCTCGTAGTGCGAGGCGATCTCGCGCCGGACCTCTTCGTCCTCGACGCGCATCAGGGCGCGTTCGGCGTCGGGCAGGACGTTCCAGAGTTTGGCGAACAGCTTGCCCTCGTCGCGGTTGCTGCCGATCACGAGCGGCACCGGCTGCGTGAGCCCACCCGCGGCGGCGGCGAGCGGCGACCGCGGCAGCAGATCGCCGTCGACGACGGGCGCGAACGGGATCGCACCGCCGGCGGTCTTGGTGGCGAATCGCATCAGCCGGTTCCCCGCCGCCAGCAGCAACGCCGGGTTGGGCGAGGTGAGCAGACGCTGGGCGTGGACCGTGTCGACCGGCGGCTCGTCCCGTTCGAGAGAGGTCGCCCGACGTTGCGGGTCGCGCAACAGCCGGACGAACTCGTCCGCGTAGATCTTCGCCGCGTCCTGCTCGACGATCAGTTCCGGGGCGGGACTCTGCGCGATGGCCTGGTGATAGAGACCGGTCGTCGACGGGGCGGACAGCAGCGAGAGCACCGACAACCCGCCGGCGCTTTCGCCGAAGATCGTGACGTTCGCCGCGTCGCCGCCGAACGCCTCGATGTTGTCCTGGACCCACTGCAGGGCCGCGATCTGGTCACGCAGTCCGACGTTGGAGTCGAACGGACGGTCCTCGGTGGCGAACTGACCGAGGTCGAGGAAGCCGAACGGACCGAACCGGTACTGGATGGTGACGACGACGACGTCCTGGGCACGCGCGAGGAAGGCGCCGTCGTAGAGCGGGGTGGCGGCCGTGCCGAGGATGAACGCACCGCCGTGGATGAACACCATCACCGGTCGTGGAGTCGACGACGCGACGTCGGGCGAGTAGACGTTCAGCGTGAGGCAGTCCTCGGCCATCGGCGCGAACTTGCCCGGGGCGATGGCCGTGAACCGCTTCTCCTGGATGGCCGCCTTGGCCACCTTGGTGCAGTCGCGG
Organism: Gordonia sp. NPDC057258; assembly: GCF_042668985.1. NCBI lineage: Bacteria > Bacillati > Actinomycetota > Actinomycetes > Mycobacteriales > Gordoniaceae > Gordonia > Gordonia sp. NPDC057258. The sequence continues at coordinate 102,588 of NZ_JBHUXZ010000002.1, read as the reverse complement.
ACGCCGGGCCAGTCGTGGGCGGGCTCCGGTGCACGGAACCGGCGATGGGCCACCGGCGGTGCCGCGAACGGGATGCCTCGCCAGCTGATGGTCCCCTTGCGCAGCCGCTTCCCCCGGGCGCCCTCGACCACGCCGTTACGGGTGGTCACTTTACTGTCGAGTAATGCCATACCCACCACCGTAGACGAAAACGACGACTTCGTCTACCCGCCGCCGCGCACACACCGATCGGGCGGTCCCCGCTGGTCGGCCACCACTACGATGCGCTCATGGGTTCCGGCGCGGCACGCATCGACCTCAACGCCGACCTCGGTGAGGGCATCGGTGACGACGCGGCGATGCTGGGGATCGTCACCAGCGCCAACGTGGCGTGCGGCTTTCACGCCGGCACCCCCGCGCAGTTGCTCGCCACCTGCCGGGCCGCGGTCGACGCCGGGGTCCGGATCGGCGCCCAGGTGTCCTACCCCGATCGCAGCGGCTTCGGGCGCCGGTTCATGGAGATGACGACTCCGGACCTCGTCGCCGACCTGGTGTACCAGATCGGCGCGCTCGACGCCCTCGCCCGATCGGTCGGCGGGGCCGTCACCTACGTCAAACCGCATGGCGCGCTGTACAACACCATCGTCCATCACGAGCAGCAGGCCGAGGCCGTGGTCACCGCGGTCCGCGATGTCGACGCCGGATTGGCGGTCATGGGGCTACCGGGATCGGAGGTGCTGTCACGCGCCCGACGGGCGGGACTCGACACCATCTCCGAGGCGTTCGCCGACCGCGCCTACACCCCGGAGGGCACCCTCGTGCCGCGCGGAACCGACGGCGCGGTGTTGTCGGACAGCGCCGAGATCGCGCGACGGGTGGTCGAACTCGTCACGACGGGCCGGATCGGCGCGATCGACGGAACCCTGATCGACGTCGACGCCGGATCGGTCTGCCTCCATGGCGACACCCCGGGCGCGGTCGGACACGCGCAGGCCGTGCGCGACGCACTCACCGCCGCCGGAATCGTCATCGGCGCGCCACCGGCCTGACCGGCAGGGATGCTGCTAGCGGCGTCGCTGGCGGGCGAACTCGGCGAGGACCACACCGGCGGCGACCGAGGCGTTGAGGCTCTCGACGTCGCCGGCCATCGGGATGGACAGGATCGAGTCGCAGCTCTCGCGGACGAGGCGAGAGAGCCCCTTGCCCTCCGAACCGACCACGATCACGGTGGGGCCGCTGCCGTCGTAGTCGTCGAGGGTGACGTCACCGTCTGCGTCGAGACCGACCAGTTGCGCCCCGGCGTCGGCCCAATCCTTCAGTGTGCGCGTCAGATTGGTGGCGCGGGCGACCGGTAGGCGCGCCGCGGCACCGGCACTGGTCCGCCAGGCGACGGCCGTCACGCTCGCGCTGCGTCGTGCGGGGATGACCACGCCGTGCCCGCCGAAGGCCGCGACCGAGCGGATCACCGCGCCCAGGTTGCGCGGATCGGTGATGTTGTCGAGGGCGACGAGCAGCGGCGGGGTGCCGCTGGCCTTGGCCTCCGCCATCAGGTCGTCCGGGTGGGTGTACTCGAACTCCGGCACCTGCAGCGCGATGCCCTGGTGCATTCCGTTGGTGGACAGGCGATCGAGTTCGGGTTTGCCGACCTCGAGGATGGAGATCGCCGAGTCACCGGCGATCTTCACCGCCTCGGCGACCCGCTCGTCGGGCTCGGAGTTGGTGGCGATGTACAGCGCGGTGGCCGGCACGCCGGCGCGCAGGCATTCCACGACCGGATTGCGGCCGAGGACATACTCGGGGCCTTCGTCCCGGGCCCGCGCCCCGCCGCGGCCGGCCGCCGACTTCGACGCCGCCTTGGCTCGCTTGTGGGCCGGATGATACGGCCGGTCAACCGCTTTCGGTGTCGCGCCACGGGCCTCGAGGCCGCGGCGACGCTGACCACCCGAGCCGACGGTCTGCCCCTTCTTGGTGCCGTCCTTGCGAATCGCGCCTCTGCGCTTGGAGTTCCCTGCCATCACGCCTCACCCTTCAATGCCCATTGCGCACCGTCGGGGGTGTCGGTGACCTCGATACCGGCCTGCGCCAGCCGATCCCGCACCGCGTCCGCGGTCGCCCAGTCCTTGGCGACGCGCGCGTCGGCGCGTCGCTGCAATTCCGCCTGTACCAGCACGTCGAGTGCGGAGGTGGTGGCCGACTCGTCGGCGGCACCCGCCCACCGGTCGTCCAGCGGGTCGACGCCCAGAATCCCCATCATCGCGCGGACCGTGGATGCCGCCGCCAGCGCGGCGGCTCCGTCACCGGACTCCAACGCGGTGTTGCCCTGCCGAACCACGTTGTGCACGACCGCGAGTGCGGCCGGGACGCCGAGGTCGTCGTCGAGCGCGGCGGCGAACTCGGGGTCGACATCCCCGACGACCACCTCGCCCACGCGCGCGCCGACCCGGGCCACGAACGACTCGACGCGCCGATAGCCGGCGGCGGCCTCGGTGAGCGCGCCAGACGAGTACTCCAGCATCGACCGGTAGTGCGCGCTGCCGAGGTAGTAGCGGAGCTCGACCGCCCGGACCCGTTGCAGCATCGCGGGGATCGACACCACGTTGCCCAGCGACTTGCTCATCTTCTCGCCACCCATGGTGACCCAGCCGTTGTGTAACCAGTAGCGCGCGAACGCATCTCCCGCACCGTGTGCCTGCGCGATCTCGTTCTCGTGGTGCGGGAAGATGAGATCCATTCCGCCGCAGTGGATGTCGAACTCAGCGCCGAGCAGCGAGGTGGCCATCGCCGAGCACTCGAGGTGCCAGCCGGGACGGCCGGGGCCCCAGGGCGTCGGCCAGGACGGCTCGTCGGGCTTGGCCGCCTTCCACAGGGTGAAGTCGCGGGGATCGCGTTTGCCGGTCCCCGCGCTCTCGCCCTGATGCACGTCGTCGAGCCGGTGTCCGGACAGCGACCCGTACTCCGGCAGGCTCAGGACGTCGAAGTACACGTTGCCGTCGGCGACGTAGGCGTGCCCGCGGTCGATCAGTCGCTCCATGTATTCGATCATCTGGGTGACGAACCCCGTGGCCCGCGGCTCGGCCGACGGCGGCAGGACCCCCAGCGCGCGGTAGGCGTCGTCGAACGCACGCTCGTGGGTGGCCGCCCATTCCCACCACGGCCGTCCCGCGTCCGCGGCCTTCCGCAGGATCTTGTCGTCGATGTCGGTCACGTTGCGCACGAACAGCACGTCGAGGCCCTGGTGGGTCAGCCAGCGCCGCAGGATGTCGAAGGCGATACCGCTGCGGACGTGCCCGATGTGCGGAACTCCCTGGACCGTCGCCCCGCACAGGTACACCGACGCCTGGCCTGGGTGCAGCGGCACGAAGTCGCGCACCTCTCGGGAGTCGGTGTCATACAGGCGCAGGGTCACGACCGGCAATCCTACCGGACCCTGACCTGGCCACCGACGGCCCGAGCCGCAGGTGCGCGCACCTCACGCACCCTCACCGGGGACGCCGACCGGGCCGGCCGGCTCCGCGGCGACGGCGGCGGCGGTCGCCCTCATCTCCGCGATGGTCGCGGACAGGACTGCGACTGCCCGCTCGGTGGCGGGATGCCGCACGCGGACGTGGATCCCGTCCGCATCGCGCCAGAACCACCATTGCGCGGTGTCGGTCGGTTTGGCACTGGAGACCTGTTCGGCCCGTACCCCCCGATGCGGACCCGGCAGTCGCGTGTAGTCGACGTAGGACATCATGAAGACGTCCGACCGGCGCTGACGGAGCCGGTTGCCGAAGGCGAGGTAGACCGGGGTCAGCCCGATCTCGGCCAGCGGCAGGGCGGCGGCGAGCCGGACCGTGTTGATCTCCGCCGCCCCGAACAGATCGTCGCCGCCGGTGATCCGCAGGGGCGCGTTGCCCACCGACCAGCCCACACAGCCGGGGCCCGCGCCGGTGCCGGTGGGCACCACGGTGGCGAGCTCGTCGGGCCCGCCGAGCGACTTGACGGCCATTGCCGCGCAGGTGAGCACCGCGGGGTACGTCCGCCCGCCGTGTCGGTGGACCGCCGAACTGAATGCCCGCGCCTTATCGCCCGGCAGGAGGGTCTCGACGATCGTGCGCATCTCCACGGATTCGCCCGCCGGGACACCGAGGTCGACGGGGAACTCCGGGACCTGCCAGTCGGTCGCGGCCAGGAATCGTCCCCACTCGCCCAGTCGGGGGTCGTCGGGGGGCACCGCCGCCTCGTCGCCCGCGACCCGACGCAGCGCGTCCAGCCCGGACTCCGCGGGAGCGAGGGCCGCGCCGGCGAGCAGATCGCAGATCTCGGAGGACAGCAGCGCCATCGAGCGCGCGTCGACGTAGCAGTGGTCGAACCCGCAGACGAGGGTCGTGCTCGACGCTCTGCGGACGGCGGCCAGGAAGTGCGGCACCGGCTCGAACGGGTTGCACGTGGCGGTGATCCGTCCGGCCAGTTCGGCCGCGAACTCCGCGGGCCCGAGCCCGGCGTCGGGTTCGTGCGAGTCCTCCTTGACGTCGACGCCGCCGTGCAGCACTCGCTGGTATCCGGTGTCGGTCGCCACGTAGTGGCTGCGCAGGACGTCGTGCCGCGCGATGACGGTGGACACCACCTCGCCAAGGCGCGCGAGCTCGAGCCGCTCGGGGAAGTCGAGCGTGAGCGCGATCCAGCCGGGTTGCCCCTGCGCGATCGAGTCCAGGTGGAATCGCTCGTTCTCCGACACCGGCGCGCTCGACGACGCCGCGCAGCCGCCGGGTAGCGGAAGCCATCGGATCAGTTCCCCCGGCTCGACCTCCCAGGTCTCCGAACTCGAGAGCTTCACCGCTGCGGCCTCCCGCTCGCATAGTCGTCGAGGATGCCGCCGACACGTGCGAGGTGGTCGGCGACCGATGTGCGTGCCACGTCGTTGTCGGGGAGATGACACCGGACGACGAGGCCCGCGGGGGTCCGCGTGAACCACAGGTTGGCGTTGCGCGTGGGGCCGACGCCACTCGAGGTCTGCATCGTCGTCAGGGCCGGGTCGTCGCCGATCGGTAGTCGCGCCAGATCGGTGTAGGACACCATGTACGGGCTGCCGTCCAGGCCCCGGAAGACGCCTTCGGCGGCCAGCAACGCCAGGACCCCGTGTGCGGGCGCCGAACTCGCGCGGCGCGCGGCGCGCACGCTACGTCCGGCCGCGCGCACCACGTCGTCGAAGGGCGTCGGCTCGGCGGGGAGCTCCACTGCGATCGGGGCGAAGTTGCACAGCCAGCCCTGGGTCCACGCGGTCCCGGCGTCGCGGGTGGCGAGCACCGTGGAGACGAAGAACCGCGACTCCCCGGTGATCTCGCGGTGACGCACCGCCAGGGTGGCGTACAGGAGACCGGCGAATCCCTCGCCGGTCCGGTCCAGTCGGGCGTCGCAGCGCGCGAGCGCATCCGGATCGAGCAACCACTGCTCCACCGCGACCGCCGGGGCCGGGGCGTCGTCGGTGAGGCCCAGGTCGAGCGGGCACCGCGGTGCGCGACCGTCGTTGGCCAGCAACACCTCTCGCCACATCGCCACCCGCTCGTCGTCGGGCGGGAGCGCGGCCGCCGCGGACCGTTCGGCGAGCACGGCTTCGCCGAACGCGCCCGGCGCCGGCGGTGTGGGTGTCCTCCCCGCGCAGTGTGCACGGTAGAGCGCGGTGATCTCGGTCAGTGCGAGCACCGACGAATATCCGTCGCCGTGCGCGTGATCCGTGGCCACGAAGAAGGTGAAACCGCCGTCGTCGACGGTCGCCGCCCACCAGGACCCCGGAACCAGTTCCGCGCGAGCCTTTTCCGACGCCCGACGCCCGACCCAGGTGCCGAGATCGGCCCCGGCCACGATGACGGATTCGGTGTCGGCGACCTCGATCACGTACTCCTCGGGCGGCGCCACCCACCGCTGGGGACCGTCCGGTCCGGGGCGGTAGTGCGCGCGCAGTTCTTCGTGCCGACGCACGAAGTCGGTGAGCGCCGCGGCCATCGCGCCCTCGTCGAGGACGGTGTCGAAACGCATGGCGGCGAGCAGGAATCCGGTGTGCACCTCGCCGCGACGCCGCTTGTCGCCCATCGTCGCCAGGTGGTCGGACTGCAGGAACGAGACCCCGCTCCCCCACTGCTGCGCGGCACGGCCCACTCGATCGGCGTCGCGCAGTTCCCACTCGACGGTCCGACCGCCGATCAGGTGGTCGCGCAGCGGGACCACCACCGAGCCCGGCGCACCGAACCGGGGCGTGGCGAAGACGGTCCGCACGGCGCCGGTCATCAGCTGCCGAGTGCGGCCGTCGACCCTCCGGTGTGCGCTCCGGCCGGCACGGATTCGACCGCACGGTAGGTGTACTCGCAGTCACCGTCGGCGACGATCGTCGTCAGGATCTCGCGGAACGTGGAGAGGAAGACCTCGACGGCGGCGGCGTTCTCGTCGGCGGGGAATCGCGCGGACACGTTGAGCCCGGTCGGAATCCGGTTGATCCAGAAGTAGACCTCGTCGGCGTCGCGCGTCGCGCTGCGCAGCACGCGCGCCTGGCGAGGTGTCCAGTCGGCCGCACCCTCGGCATGACGGAGGTCGATGTAGGACACCACGAAGCCGGGCGGCGTCACGTCGCCGCCGATGAGTTCGGCCACCGGCGCGAACGGGGCCGCACCCACGCTCTTGTACTGCGCGGAGGTCGCCGCCACGGCCGTCAGCGCGTCGGTGAACTTCGCCGGCCGGCCGGGCCGGATCGCGACGGGGATGATGCCGACGAACCAGCCGACGGCTTCGCCCCACTCGATGGCGTTACGGGTGTGCACCGGGCCGATGAATCGCAGATCCGCACTGCCCGACAGCGCGGCCGAGGTCATGGACAGCGCGGTGTAGATCCCCGCCGCCATCGACGATCCGGCACCCTTGCACACCGCGTCGAAGCGCTTGGTGTCCGCGGCGTCGAGCAGCCAGTGCGACAAGGTCGCCTGGAACCCGTTGTCCGGCAAGCGTTCCGACACGATGGTGCGCGGCGAACCGGCCGGCACCTCGAACCGCGGGAAACGTGGGACGGGTTCGGGCTGCACGGCGGTCGGGGTGTCGTCGAAGAAGTCCCGCCACTGACTGACCGCGACGTTGTTCGCGTCGATCTGCTCACCGAGTCGACGCTCGGCGTCGCTGAAGTCGAGGTAGCTGCCGAACTGGTTCAGCGCGTGGGGTTCACCGGTCACCTCGGCGGCGTAGAGCGCGGTGAGCTCGCGGATGGCGAACACCTGGGTGTAGGCGTCCATCACGGTGTGGTCGGCCGCGAACACGAGCAGGAATCCGGTGTCGTCACCGGTCGGCTCCACGGTCACGGCGATGCAGTGCGGCCAGCTCAACGGCGTGACCGTGCGATTGAAGTAGTCGGTGACCAGGCCGGAGACCTCGTCGGCAGCCAGGTCCGACCCGAAGTCGCGCTGGCGGACGGTGATCGAATCGGCCGAGATGGTGATCCGGGTCAGGTCGCCCTGCGGATGCTCCGGTTCGTGGACGCGTACCGAGGTCCGAAAGGCCTCGTGCCGGCGATACCACGCGATGATGGTGCGGGAGAGAGCTTCCCGGTCGAGCGGATGCTCGATCCGGAAGGCGGTGCCGATCCACTGGCTGTACCACTCCGACCCCTCGCGGACCGCCCGGCGGGCGTGTTCGAGGTGCATGTAGGACAGCTGTCGGGAGTCCGTCTGCCACTCGGTGGCGTCGACCTGCGGCTCCCAGGCGGTGACGGTGCCGCCGGGCATCGAATAGTCGGTCAGCTCGGTGTATTCCACAACTTCCTCCGTGTTCGCCACGCGTTCGAGCACCTCGGTGGACGTCCTCAACGACACCACCGCAGACCCAGACACCACAGCCGATCGCACCAACGTGGTTAGGACGCCCTTATCAACGGTCAAGACAGTAACCCGGATCCGCCTTGATTGATAGTTTGGCGAGCAAAATGAATGCGAGGCTATGCGGTGGCAAGAGTCGGCCGACAACCTGAACTCGAACGTCCGTAGGTCCGACTAACGTGCTCGTATGGCTCTGACCCTTAGTTTTGAGGTCGCCGGAGCGCTTTTCTGCCGTAGCAATGACCGCTGGGCGCGCGGGAGTCGCCCTTTGGTCCCTGACTCGGTGTGAAAGATCTCATCGTCAGAACCCCTACCGAACCGCGATTTCCCTCTCGTGTCTCCCGGAGAGGCGTCCGGTAGTGTGCGCGTCCTGCGGTGAAGAGTGCGGAGTCCGTACCGGCAATCACCTGACCCGATCAACCAACGGCAAGGCAAGCATGAATTTTGCATCCCTGGTCCGCCCCGACCGCACGTCGGCACCGGAGGCCGTCGACCGCCTGACCGCAGACGACGACCTGTTCGTCCGGATGGACGTCGTCCTCGGCCTCCCCGTCGTGAACCAGACACTCTGGCGGTTCCCGGGCACGGTCGACGTCGACACCATCACCGCACTCGGCCAGAAGTTGCGTTATGGGCGCCTGAGCAGGCTCGTCACCCGACACCGTGGACCCGGCCGCGCGTACTGGCGGTACACCCCGGAGGCAGGCGCGGTCTCGGTGCAGACCGAACCGGTACCGGCCGGCGACGAGGAGGCCTGGGGGCGGGCACAGGCGGACGCCCCGCTCGACTTCGAGAACGGGCCGGCGTGGCGGCTCGTCGTCGCCCGCGCGGCCGCCGACGACTCGGTGCTGGTCTCGCTGATCATCTCCCATGTCATCGCCGACGGCGGCACCGGAGCGGTCGCGGTCATCGAGGCCATCCACGGCCTCGACTACGTGCCCGGCGCCGAACCCGGCCTCGTCTCCGACGTCCGCGATGCGGCGGACCTGCTGTGGACCGCGGGCACGACCGCGGCGCGGATCTGGCGGGCGAGCCGGTCCACCCCGCCGCCCTCCCCCGTGCGGGTGACCGGCCGGACCACACCCGACACCGACGTCTCGAGCGCCGAGACCGCGCCGAATGTCACGGTCCTGATCCCGCAGGCGGACTACGCCGGGGCGGCGAAGTCCCGCGGGGGCACCGACAACAGTCTCTTCGCCGCCCTGATGGTCGGCATCCTCGAGCGCAGCGGTCGCGTGTCGGAAGGGGACGTCGTCCCGGTCTCGCTGCCGGTCTCCTCCCGCACGCTCGACGACCGGCGGGCCAACGCCAGCTCGGGCGCAACGGCTTTCGTGGAGGTCGTCCCCGGGCGCTACGACGACCTCACCGCGGTGCGCACCGCATGCAAGGACGCCTACGGCAGACTCGCCGCAAACTCGGGCGCCGTCGCGCAACGAGCCGTCGTGTTGCAGGCGCTGAGCCCGTCGATCACGCGGCGCCTGGCGTCCAAGGTGACCACACCGCTGTGCCTGGCGTCGAACGTCGGCCAGGCCCCCGACGAGTTCGCGACGCTCGGCACCGGAACCGCTGGTGCACTGTCGATCCGGGCCATCACCGCGACCGGCGACCCGGTGCGGTTGCGCGACCGCAAGGGCGGTGTCAGCGGCTGGCTCGCGATCAACGACGGCCACGTGATGTTCAGCGTCAGTTCCCTCGACCCGGTCCGCATCCCCGACGCCGCGTCCCTGCGGTCCCTCGTCGACGACGAGCTCGCCGCCTGGGGGATCTCGGGAAAGCCCTGGGGCGCATGAGGTTCGCATTCGCGGTCCACGGCAGCCGGGGTGACATCCAGCCGGCGATCGCGCTCGGCGCCGAGCTCACCCGGCGCGGACACGGGGTACGTCTGGCCGTACCGGAGGATCTGGTCGACATGACCGCCGCGACGGGTCTGCCGACCGAGGTGCTGGCACCGTCGACCGCCGAGCTCCTCGCGAGCCCTCTGGTGAAAGAACGCCTCAAATCGAAGAACCCGCGCGTACGTCTGCGTGCACTCGGCGAGGTCGCCGAACACGGGCGCGCGACCTCCGAGCGCGTGATGCGCGAGCTCGCCGACTCCTCGGATCTGCTCGTGACCGGTCCGCTCGCCCAGGACCGCGGCGAGGCGATCGCACAGAGTCGTGGAATCCCGTTCGTGCCGTTGCACTTCTGTCCGCTGCGGCCCAACGCGAGCCTCGACGTCCGCTACCGCCGCTACCCCCGGCCCGTCTCGCGAGCGATGTGGCTGCTCGCCGACCGCACCTATTGGCTGACGGTGCGCGGGGCGGACCGTCGACTCCGCCACGAACTCGACCTACCGGTCGCGAAAGGCCCACTCGGAAGCCGGCTCCGCGCGCGGGGCGTGCCGGAGATCCAGGCCTACGACGCCGCGCTCTTCCCCGGTCTCGACGAGGAGTGGGGCGCGCAGCGTCCGCTGGTCGGATTCCTGTTGCCCGACAGCGCGTCCCGGAGTGCGATGGCGGCCGGGAACGACGCGACGGCCGCCGCGCTGGACTGGATCGGCGGAGGCGAACCGCCGATGTATGTCGGTTTCGGCAGCATGAAGATCAGCAGCGAGCAGATCACCGCCATCGTGTCCACTCTGCTCGCCCGCGGCCTGCGCGTCATCGGGCACACCGAACACCCGCTGCCACACCACGACCGGCTGCTGCACATCGATGGGCCCGTCGACCACGAGCTCCTGTTGCCGCAGTGCGGCGGTGCCGTTCACCACGGTGGCGCCGGCACCACGGCGGCCGTGGCGCGCGCCGGGATCCCGTCGGTGGTCGCGTGGTTGAGCGCCGATCAGCCGATGTGGGCGGCCGCCCTGCGCAGAGCCGGCGCCGGAGCGGGCAACCGTCTCGCCCGGTTCGGCCCGGACGATCTGGCCCCCCTCACCGATCCCGCGGTGGCGGCGGGCGCGGCCGGTCTCGCCGCGCGTCTCACCCCGCCGGCCGAGGCCACCGGCCGGGCCTGCGACATCCTGCTGAGCTCGGGGAATTAGCCCGCGGCGTCCAGCAGCGCGGTGGCCACCGCGGCGATCCCCTCGCCGCGGCCGGTCATGCCCAGGCCGTCGGTCGTTGTCGCCGACACCGACACCGGGCCGCCCAGCACGTCGGACAGCACCTGCTGCGCCTCCGCACGGCGCGGTCCGATCTTGGGCCGATTGCCCACCACCTGTACGGCCGCGTTCACCACGCGGAGCCCGTCGGTCTCGATGAGAGTCCGTACGTGCGAGAGCATCTGGACTCCCGAGACACCCTCCCACTCCGGGCGACCGGTGCCGAACACGGAACCCACGTCACCCAGACCCGCCGCCGACAGCACCGCATCGCACAGCGCGTGGGCGCCGACGTCGCCGTCGGAGTGGCCTTCACACCCCGGTTCGTCGGGAAAATACAGACCGACCATCCAGCACTCGGCGGACGCGTCGACGCGATGGGCATCGGTACCGATGCCGACCCTCATCGCCCACCGACCATGTCGCGCACGATACGCAGGTCCCAGGGCGTGGTGATCTTCATGGCAAGCGGGTCTCCAGGGACGAGGTGGACATCGATTCCGCATCTCTCGACGAGGCCGGCGTCGTCGGTCGCGATACCGGCGTCATCGGCGTGCGCGCGGAGGAGGGCGTCACGGGCGAAACCCTGAGGGGTCTGCACGGCGCGCAACTCCTCGCGGTCGACGGTCCGCGTCACGCGTTCGAGACCGGCCGGGCCGGGCTCGACCTGTTTGAGGGTGTCGACGACGGGAACGGCGGGGACGACCGCCTGATGCCCGGCGCGGATCGCGGCGACGACGTCGGTGAACACCCGCGCGGGGGTGAGTGGTCGCGCGGCGTCGTGCACGAGCAGGATGCCGGCGCCACCGGCGGCGGCGATGCCGGCGCGCACCGAATCCGATCGGTGAGCGCCACCGGCGACGACGCGCACGCCGGTCAGCAACGCCGATGCCCGCTCGACGAGGTCGGCGGGCACCACGACGACCACGGTCGCCCCCAGCGAGGCGGGGATGTTGTCGACGCATCGCTCGAGAATCGTCCGTCCACCCACGTCCACGAAGGCCTTGGGCACCGGCTCACCGAGCCGGGTTCCCGACCCGGCGGCCGGGATGATGACACAGACTTCTGCGCCGGAAAGCTCCGGCGTAGGGGTCACGAAGAGTCCTGAACCAGGTGCGACCGGCGGTCAGGAAGCGGCGGCGAGGACCTCGTCCAGCATGCTGGTGGCCTTCTCGTCGTCGGTGTTCTGGGCGAGTGACAACTCGTCGACCAGAACGCGACGGGCTCGGGTCAGCATCCGCTTCTCACCGGCCGACAACCCACGATCCTGTTCGCGACGCCAGAGGTCGCGGACGATCTCGGCGACCTTGATGATGTCGCCCGAGATCAGCTTCTCCTGGTTCGCCTTGAACCGGCGCGCCCAGTTGGTCGGCTCCTCGGTGTGCGGGGCCCGCAGAACCTGGAAGACCTGATCGAGACCTTCCTGCCCGACGACGTCGCGAACGCCCACGTACTCGAGCTTCGTCGAGGGAATCTGAACGGTCATGTCACCGTCGGCAACCTTGAGAACAAGGTATTCGATCTGCTCACCCTTGATGGTCCGGGTCACGATGTCTTCGACCCGGGCAGCACCGTGATGGGGGTAAACGACGGTGTCGCCAACTTTGAAATTCAATGTTCCTTGCCCCTTTCGAGTGAAGCCAGTCTAGCACGGGCGTTCCGAGGCACCCACCCAACGGTGCAGGTCAACGCGGTGAACAGGTTTCATGACAGGCTCTTGCGAGGTCGCGAGGGGTGCGCGGTGAGGGTGGGCTACCCCACCGGAGCTCCCCGTCGGCCTGGCGCGGGGTACGCCCCACCACGGTGTCGACCGGGCTCCCCGGCACCGCCCGCCGACCCCTGGGACGACGTGGGCTCGACCACCCGGCGACCGCTGCGGGGCCGTGGCGCCGGCGACGGCGACAGACCAATCGGGTACCCGGCCGGACTTTTCCGCACCGCGCCCACTACGCTGCGTAGTGCAGGGTTTCGCGCGCTGCATGTCGGCTTCGTTTGACCTGGGAGGATCGGGTGTCAGTGCTATCACTTTCCGCGCGGCGGTCGGCGGTTCGGCCATCTCGCATGGTGACCGCGGTTGCCGCGATCGGCATCGCCGTCGCCTTCGGCACCACCGGCTGCGGTGCGGGTCAGATCTCGCAGACCGCCAATCAGCTGCCCGCGATCAACGGCGCGAACGTCAACTACGACGAACTCGAGCTCCGCGACGTGCAGATCCTCTACCCCGAGAACGACGCATCGACGGTCTTCGGCGACGGCGGACCGTTCGAGCTGGCGTTCGTCATCGCCAACTCCGATCCGCTGGTCTACTACCGCCTCAAGGGGATCAACCCCGAGGAGGGGCAGGTCACCTTCATCGAGGGCGCTGAGGCCGATGACCGCGTCATCCCGCCCAACGGGGCGCTGCGCGGCGGCACCCCGGTCGGCGCCAACCCCGAGTTCGAGAAGCGCCTCAGCGTCGAGCTCGACAACACCGGTGACACAGTCGCGGCGGGTCTGACGACCGAGCTGACGTTCGTGTTCGAGAAGCGCGAGGCCGACGGCCGCTGGGTCGATGCCGGCCAGACCACCGTCGACGCCCCGGTCGACGGCGGCGCCGAGCTCGAGCGCCAGGACGTGGCACGTAACGCCGAGCCGACGTTCTACAACCAGCATCACGGCGACGAGGGCCACGGCGAAGAGGGCTCCGGGGCCGGCACCGGCGAACACGGCGCCGACGGCGAGGGTCACGGCGAAGGCGGCCACTGACCACCGGTCGAACCACTTCCACGAGCGAGGCCCGGCACACGCCGGGCCTCGCTCGTTCTGTCGGCCCCGCCCCCTAGGCTGACCGGGTGGCCAGAACCAAGACGTCCTTCCGCTGCACCGCGTGTGGCCATCAGGTGCCCAAGTGGGTGGGCCGCTGCCCCGAGTGCGGCGAATGGGGCACCATCGGCGAGGTGGCCGGGCCGGCACCGTCGGCGCGCTCGACCGCGGCGGTCGCACCGTCGAGCCCCGCTCTGCGCATCACCGAGGTCGACGCCGAATCGTCCGCCGCGATCCCCACGGGCATCGGCGAGCTCGACCGGGTGCTGGGCCGCGGCGTCGTCCCGGGCTCGGTCATCCTGCTGGCCGGTGAGCCCGGCGTCGGCAAGTCGACGCTGCTGCTCGAAGCCGTCAAACACTGGGCGGCACAGGACCGCACGGCGCTCTACATCACCGGCGAGGAATCTGCCGGGCAGGTCCGCATGCGGGCCGAGCGCACCGGCGCGGTGCACCCGAACGTCTACCTGGCCGCCGAGACCGACCTCGCGACGATCCTCGGCCACGTCGATTCCGTCGCGCCGTCACTCATGATCGTCGACTCGGTACAGACCCTCGTCGCCTCCGGGGCCGACGGCGTCACCGGCGGCGTGACCCAGATCCGGGCGGTCACGACCGCACTGGTCTCGCTCGCCAAGAACCGCGGGGTCGCGGTCATCCTCGTCGGCCACGTCACCAAGGAGGGCGCGGTCGCCGGGCCGCGGTCGCTGGAGCACCTCGTCGACGTCGTACTCGCGTTCGAGGGTGACCGGCACTCGACGCTACGCATGGTCCGCGGTGTCAAGAACCGGTTCGGTGCGGCCGACGAGGTGGGGTGTTTCGAACAGCGCGACGACGGCATCCATCAGGTCCCGGATCCCTCCGGAATCTTTCTGCATCAACGTGATTCGGATGTGAGCGGCAGCGCGACCCTGGTGACCATGGACGGCAAACGCGCACTGGTGGGCGAGGTCCAGGCGCTGGCGAACGGCACCGAGATGAACATTCCGCGCCGGGCGGTCTCCGGCCTGGACATGAACCGCGTCTCGATGGTGCTCGCGGTACTGCAGGCACGCGGGGGTCTGAAACAGATCGCGAAGAGCGAGGTGTATCTCTCCACGGTGGGCGGCATGCGCGTGACCGAGCCGGCCGCCGATCTCGCGATCGCGCTCGCCGTGTACTCCACGGTGAAGAACCAGCCGATCCCGCAGTCGACGGTGGTCGTCGGCGAGGTCGGGCTCGGCGGTGAGGTCCGTCGTGTCTCGGCCGTCGCGCGCCGACTCGCAGAGGCGAAGCGACTCGGCTTCCGGGAGGCGATCATCCCCGCGGCCACCGACGAGGAACTGCCGACGGGCATCCGGATCCTGCGTGTGGCGAACCTCGGCGACGCCGTCGGTCTCCGCGACGCCGATCCGGTGGACGCGCCCTTCTGACCCGTCCCCCTGGCCGCTGCGCCTAGGGGTACATCCGGCGTTTGTACTCCTCCGCCCGGGCGCTCTTCTCGACATGGGCGGCGAAGTGCTTCCGCACATCGATCGTCACGAAGATCGCGTGTGCGCTGGCCACCGGCTCGTCCGGATTACCGATGTGGGCGACCGCCTCGGTGAAGATCTTGCGGCGCTGTCGGCCCAGCAAGGTGCCGGTGAACTGCAGCGTCGAGCCCACCGGGATGGGCCGGATGTAATCAACCTCGAGATGCACCGTCACCCCGGAGGGCCCGATCAGGAGCGGGATCGTGCCCATCACCTCGTCGAACGCGGTGCTCAGGATGCCGCCGTGGATGACGCCGGGGCCGCCCTCCATCCGGGTCTCGACCTCCATCGACGCGTCGACGGTGAACCCCTCACCCGCATGCACCACCAGATGCAGGCCCTGCGGGGAGTCCGGTCCACAGCCATAGCAGGTCGGGTTGTGCATGCGGACGGGTTCGCCCGGCTTGGCCGCCTTCGGGTGGCGTTCCACCTCGTCCAGGTCGTCGGGCACCACGAAACTGCTGCTCTTCACACCCCGGTACCCTAGTCACCATCAGAACGGCCGATGTCGCTGGCATCCGGCCTTGCGCGGGTGGGCGCCGTCCCCGCGGGGACGGACGGGTCACTGGAGGGAAGTCATGGTTGCCGAGGTGGTCAGATCCGAGCTGACGCGCGACACGGTGGCGCGCGTCGCGCCCGGCACGCCGCTTCGTGACGGCCTCGAACGCATCCTGCGCGGCGGCACCGGCGCCCTCATCGTGCTGGGGCACGACTCCGACGTCGAGAAGATCTGCGACGGCGGTTTCCACCTCGACGTGGAGTTCGCGCCGACGCGACTGCGCGAGCTCGCCAAGATGGACGGCGCAGTCGTGCTCTCCACCGACGGCAAGCGCATCGTGCGGGCCAACGTCCAGCTGGTCCCCGATCCCTCCATCCCGACCGAGGAGTCGGGCACCCGTCACCGCGCGGCGGAGCGGACCGCCATCCAGACCGGGCATCCGGTGATCTCGGTGAGCGCGTCGATGTCGATCGTGAGCGTCTACGTCGACGGCGCCCGCCGGGTCGTCGAGAGCCCGGACCCGATCCTGTCCCGCGCCAACGTCGCGCTGGCCACCCTCGAGCGGTACAAGGCCCGGCTCGACGAGGTGATCTCGGCGCTGTCGCGCGCGGAGATCGAGGACTACGTGCTGCTGCGCGACGCGATGTCGACCGCCCAGCGCATGGAGATGGTCCGTCGTGTGTCGGCCGAGATCGAGGAGTACGTCCTCGAACTCGGTGTGAACGGCCGGCAGGTCAGCCTGCAGCTCGAGGAGCTGATCAGCGACAACGACACCATGCGCGAACTGCTCGTCCGCGACTACTACGCCAGCCCCGAGCCGGCGACCGCCGAGGATGTCCGCCAGGCGCTCGAGGTCGTCGAGAACCTCAGCGACGCAGACCTTCTCGACCTCACCCTGCTCGCCGGGGCCTTCGGGTACCCGACGACGATCGAGGCCCAGGACACGGCGATGAGTCCCCGCGGTTACCGTCTGCTCGCCCGGATCTCGCGGCTGCAGTTCGCCCACGTGGACCGGCTCGTGCGCAGCTTCGGGACCCTACAGGCGCTGCTCGCGAGCTCGTCGGCCGATCTGCAGGCGGTCGAGGGTATCGGCAGCATCTGGGCCCGCCACATCCGTGAGGGACTGTCCCGCCTGGCCGAGACCAGCATCGAGCGCTACGACTGATCGCGCGTATTCGGGCGACTGGTACCTCGATCACGGCAACGGCCGCGAGGCCGCTAGTTGGACAGCAGTGCTCGTTCGATCATCTGCGCGTCATCGTTCGCGTCCGCCGACCACGCATACCAGTTGTGTCCGCCGTTCCGATAGTTGAACGAGATCGGCAGTCCGAGACGTGTCGATACGGCCTGGAGGGCCACCGTCGAGAACATAGCGCCAGACTCCAGCGCAACTCCCAGAGCTAGCGCGGTTGCCGCCTGCTGCACGAGCTTCGGACCCGATCCGGGATCAGCAGCCAATCGTTCCTGAAGGACCTGGTTGGCTTCGCGGAGTTCATTGCTGGTCGGAATTCCGTTCCCGGAGGAAACAATCACGGTCTGGCGAGTTCGCGCGACTTCGCCGATACGGGACAGGACGTCGTTCTGTGCCCAGCGGTTACCCGGCGCCTCAGGGTCTCCCCACATCGCGGTGCGTCCGTTCTCGATGTCGGCACGCTCACGCTGGATGGCAGGTATTCCCAACCACCCGAGCGGGTTGTCAGTCGGATAGTAGCCGGAGTAGGAACGGGCCACTTTGAACACCGTTGGATGGTCCAGCGCAAGGACGATCGCCGGACCCGCGGACATCGATACCCCGACGATGCCGTTGCCCGATCTCGGCACATCGAAGTTCCGCTGCAGATACTTCGGCAGTTCGACCCCGATGAACGAGCTCCATTGCGGCGGAATCGACTGACCGGTGGGCGCTTTCTCCCAGTCTGTCATCCACTCACCTGCACCACCGGCCGGAAAGACGAGAGTGTTGACGGAATCGTAGGCAGCGACGGTTTCAGGCTCCGCTGTCCACGTACTGAACTCCGGATTCGACCCCAATCCGTCCAGGAAGTAGATTCCGCGCCCTGCCTGGCGCTCTCGTGTGTCTGCGGCTCGGATCTGGACCGTGGCCTCTCGCCCGAGCGCAGTCGAGTCGAAGGTACATGTCTGTAGGTTCTGAGCGCGCTCGGCCGGCGTTCTCCAGACGCAACCCGCGTCAGCCCTGAGCATCTCCGGGTCGGATGCCACTGCGGGCCCGCTGCCCCACACCAGCGTTGATGATGCGCACGTCACCGCAACGCCCGCGGCAACCACACAGCGACGCATGAACGCCTTGAATCCGACTCGGATGAGAGACCTCCCCGCCAGACGAGACCGAGGTAGGAGATCTCATCATTGATACTCAACGAGTCGGTACTTTACCTAGCGAACGAATAGTTCGCGGTACCCGCCTGGCCGAGACCAGCATCGAGCGCTACGACTAGTCGCCTGGCCCGGCGAACGTGACCGTCGCTCAGGGCTGTTGGGCCGGCGCGACCATGTTGAACGTGATCGGGAACGATTCGCGTTCGCCGATCTTGCCGATGGCGGAGTAGGAGCCGGCGGGCACCTGGGTCCGCGGGCGCTCGCAACCGGGGCTGCTGGTGGTGCCCGACCAGGTGATCGTGTCCTTCACCTGCTGCGCAGGCTTGAGCACCACGTTGTTGACGGTGTTCAGCGGCGAGCAGTCGCGCGCCGACCACAGCGTCCGGGTGCCGTCCAGGGTGCGGACGATGACGTTCTGCACGGCCTTGCCGACGTCGCGGGTGCACTCGGACAGTCCCGCGTTGGTGGTCACGATGGTGAACACCGGGTTCTGTCCGATCGTGTAGGTGGGCTTGTCGGTGTAGAGGACCACCGAGATCGCCTGATCCGGGCACAGGGCCGGCCCGCCGGCCGCTCCGGGAACGCCTGCTGGACTTGCCGATTCGACCGGGGTCGCGGACCCCGCGGGCGGCCCCGCCGGAGCACCCGCCCCGCCGCCGGCGCCGCCCCCCGCATCCGGTTCACCGGAGGCGCCACCCGCCTGCGGTTCCGACGCGGGCGGCGCGGATGTCGTCGACGACGCCGATGAGCTCGACGACACGCTCGCGGTGGCTGCGGTGTTCTGCGGATCCCCGCTTCCCGACGTCATCCACACGATCAGTGCTACGACCAGACCGACCACGACCAGCGCACCACCCGCGGCGACGACGCGGCGTCGCCAGTAGATCTCGGGTGGCAGCGGGCCCTGGGGTTCGATCACGACCACAACGCTAACGGCCGGGTCTTGACTTCTGGTTCATCACGTGCGGCGTGTCGCAGCGGGAAAGCGGTCCCGAGCAGGCAAAGTCTAGAGTTCGCCTTCAGGTCTAGACGCCACCCCCCGCTCCCTGAGGAGGCCCCGGAGCGTGCGGAGGGGCCGTCGCCCATGCCCCCTGAGGAGGCCCCGGAGCTTGCGGAGGGGCCGTCGCCCATGCCCCCTGAGGAGGCCCCGGAGCTTGAGGAGGGGCCGTCTCGAAGGGTCGACGTCAGGCGGACTCGGCCGCCACCGCGGTGGGTGCAGGGCGTTCACCGATGTCCCCGTACACGCCCTGGACGTTGACCTGACCCTCGCTGAGTTGGTAGGTCAGGCCGACGATCGCCAGGCGGCCGGTACTGATCCGGTCGGCGATGATCCGGCTGCGCTGCATGAGCAGCTGCCCTGTCTCCACCACATGGCGGGCCTCGAACTCGTCGACTCGTGTCAGGCCCTCGCTACGGCCGGCGAGGATGCTGGGGGTGACCCGTTCCACGACGTCGCGGATGTAACCGCCGGGGATCTGGTTGTCGTCGAGCGCGTCGAGGGTGGCCTTCACCGCGCCGCAGCTGTCGTGCCCGAGGATCACGATGAGCGGCACCTGCAACACCTCGACGGCGTACTCGAGCGAACCGAGGACCGCCGAGTCGATGACCTGACCGGCCGTGCGGACGACGAACATGTCGCCGAGGCCCTGGTCGAAGATGATCTCGGCCGCCAGGCGGGAGTCGGCGCAACCGAAGAGTGCGACGTGCGGGTGCTGGCCCCCGGCGAGTCGCGCCCGGTCCTCGATACCCTGGCTGGGATGCTGAGACTCACCTGTCACAAATCGGTTGTTGCCGTCGCGCAGGATGCGCCAGGCCTGCCGTGGTGTCGTTGCGGTCATGCCCAATAGTGTGCCATCGGGCCATCTGCTCGGTTGGTTCGATATGCATGAACGGGATCTTCCGTGGCGTGACCCGTCGTGTAGCGGCTGGCAGATCCTCATCAGCGAGATCATGCTGCAGCAGACGCCGGTGTCCCGGGTGGTCGAACCCTGGCGGGAGTGGGTCCGGCGGTGGCCGGTCCCCTCGGCGATGGCGGTCGAACCGGCCGGGGAGGTCCTGCGGGCGTGGGGCAAGCTCGGCTACCCCCGACGCGCGCTCCGCCTTCACGAGTGCGCCAAGGTGCTTGCCGCCGACCACGGCGATCGGGTTCCCGAGGATGTCGAGACCATGCTGGGACTGCCCGGTATCGGGGACTACACCGCACGGGCGGTCGCCTGCTTCGCCTATGGACAGGCCGTGCCGGTGGTCGACACCAACGTCCGGCGGGTCATCGTCCGCGCGGTTCACGGGCGCGAACAACCGGCGAATCCGTCGCGGCGGGATCTCGCCGACGCGCAGGCGCTGCTCCCCCGGTCCGACGACGGCACCTACGCCGCGTCGGCGCCACGCTTCTCGGCGGCGCTGATGGAACTCGGCGCGCTCGTCTGCACGGCCCGAAACCCCAAGTGCGACAAGTGCCCTCTCGTCGACGGTTGCACCTGGGTCGACCTCGGCCGGCCGGCGCACGCCGGACCGCCACGCCGGGTGCAGAAGTTCGCCGGCACCGACCGTCAGGTGCGCGGTCTGCTCCTCGATGTCCTACGCAACACGAGCGATGCCGTCGACCGCGCCGCGCTCGACGTCGTGTGGACCTCCGACACCGCCCAGCGTGACCGGGCCCTGGATTCGCTGCTTGTCGACGGGCTCGTGGAGATCACCGCGAGCGGACGCTACTGCCTCGCCGGCGAGGCATAGCTCCGCCGGGACTTCGCCGAACGGCACCGAGACGGTTGTACCGGAACTCCGCTCGAGCCGGTGCCGACAGACCTCATAATCCGTGCCGGGTTCATTGACCAGTCGTTTGATCGTTCGGAGATAGTCTCCCACCACGCCCGGATCGTTGCTAATGTCCCGATCCATGAGTCAGCCGCCGTATCCCCCTGTCCCGCCGCCGGACCCGCAGCAACCGGGCGGCTTCCCCGGGCAGCAGCCGCCACAGTACGGGCAGCAGCCGCCGCAGTACGGGCAGCAGCCTCCCCAGCAACCGCCGTACGGCCAGCAGCCGCCGCCGCAGCCGCAGTACGGCCAGGCCCCGCCTCCACCGCCTCCGGGCGGGCCGCAGTACGGCGACGCCGGGGCCTATCCCGGAGCCCCGGAACCCTACGGCGCGCCGGGAGATTCGGGCAAGATCGACGTGGGCACCGCGTTCTCGTGGGCCTTCGGCAAGTTCAAGAACAACGTCGGCGCCATGATCCTGCCGGGCCTCGCGGTGTTCCTCTTGGGCGCGGCACTCATCGCGGTGGGGTTCTCCGCGGTCTCGCTCTTCGGCACCACCGAGACCGTCGACTATGGCAATGGCTTCTACTACGAGGAGACGTCACTCGGCCTTGGTGGCGGGATCCTCCTCGGCCTGGTGTACCTCGTTTTCATCCTGGGCCTGCTGTACATCCAGGCGAGCATCATCTCCGGCGCGGTCCGGGTGGCCAACGGCGAACCGGTGACGGCGAAGTCGTTCCTGACCCCGATCCGCTTCGGGCCGGTCATCGGCACCGCGATCCTCGTCGGCCTCATCACGGGTATCGGCTACGCGCTGTGCATCATCCCGGGCATCATCGCGATGTTCTTCCTGATGTTCTCGGTGGTCGCGACCATCGACAAGAGCCTGTCGCCGATCAACGCGATGAAGGCGTCCTTCGAGCTGACCAAGTCGAAGGTCGGCGACTCGATCCTGACCCTGCTGGTCACCTACGCCATCAACCTCGTCGGCGTGCTCCTCTGCTACGTGGGACTCATCGTCGCGGCTCCGGTGGCCCAGCTGTTCCTGGTGCACTGCTGGCGCCGGCTCAACGGCGCGCCCATCGCGCCGGCCGACCCCGCCTGACGCCACCCGTTCCTCCTCGGGGCGTACACGATTCGTCGTGTACGCCCCGAATTACGTTGCGCAGCGGTCTCAGCGGTCGAGGCCGGACAGGAATGCCTCCACCGCACCGCGATACACATGTGGCGCGTCGTCGTGGATCAGATGTCCGGCATCCGGCACGCGGAGGTACCGGGCGTGGTCGTTGACCGCGCACATCGTCCGCATCTGCCCCGGCGGGGTCACTCCGTGCTCGGCCTCGATCAGCAGCGCCGGCACGCCGACCGAACGCCATTGCGTCCAGAAGTCGCGTCGGCCCCATTCCTCGGCGATCGCGGCCCACAACGGAATCCGACCGTGTAACCGGCCGTCGTCGAAGGCCTCGAAGAAGTAGCGGCCGGCCACCGGCCCGAACGTCTCGACGGCTTCGGCCTCGGAGGCGAATCGGTCCGGCCAGGACTCGAACCACGGGGTCCAGCTCGTGGTGGTCCGGCCGCGGAAGTCGGGGGCCATGTCCTCGACGACCAGCGCCGAGACGAGTTCGGGGTACTCCGCCGCCGCGCACCAGGCGTGCAGGGCTCCCATCGAATGCCCGATGAGGACCGCAGGCCCGCGGTCGATCCAGGTGAGGACCTCCGCGAGATCGGCGACGAACCGCTCCGTCGCGAGTTCGCCGTCGTCGCAGGGTTCTTCGGCGTCGGCGCCGGTGTGGAGGGCGGCGTCGTAGGTGAACACCCGGCCGTACCGGCGCAGCCACGGGACCTGGCGGCGCCATGTCCGTCCGCGGCCCATCAGGCCGTGCAGCAACACGATGGGCGGCGCCGCGCGCTCGACTGTGGCCGACGATCCGTTCGCGTTGTCCGCGACTTCGGGACCACCGTGGTCGCGAAGTCCGGTCTCCTGCGGAACCTCACCGTCGAACATGCCAGAACTGTAGTCGCAGAACCGCAGTGCCACCGACGACCGGCACGGGGCCCGACCGCCGTGTCGTCGTTCCCCAGACGACCGCCCGCGCGCAGCGCCTATGGTGGACGCATGTCTGTTGTGAAGATCAATGCCATCTCCGTCCCCGAGGGCGCGGGCCCCGAACTGGAGAAGCGGTTCGCCAATCGCGCCCACTCGGTCGACGGGTCCAAGGGGTTCCTCGGATTCCAGTTGCTGCGTCCGGTCAAGGGTGACGACCGCTACTTCGTCGTCACCGAGTGGGAGTCCGAAGAGGACTTCCAGGCCTGGTCGGCGGGTCCGGCCCGCGAGGCGCACTCCGGTGAGCGCGCGAAGCCGGTCGCCTCGGGTGCGGATCTGCTCGAGTTCGAGGTCGTGCTCGACGCGCGACCCAAGTCCTGAGACGAGCACGCCCTGACCTCTGAACCGGCGGCGGGCGAAACGCTCGTCGCGCCGATGTTCCCGCTCGGCACCGCCCTGGTGCCGAGCGCGGAACTGCCGTTGCGCATCTTCGAGCCACGCTATCGGCAGATGCTGGACGACCATGCCGACACCTCGACCGACCCGCCCACGGTCAGATTCGGCGTGGTACTCATCGAGCGCGGTTCCGAGGTCGGCGGCGGCGAATCACGCTGCCGGGTCGGCACCTTGGCACACGCCGAGATCACCGGCCGGCTGCCGGACGGCCGCGCGGCGCTGACCGCAATCGGCCGTCGCCGGTTCCGGGTCGAGGAGTGGCTGCCCGACGATCCATATCCCCGCGCCCGCATCACGGTGTTGCCCGAACGGACCCCGAGCCGCTCCGATCTGGCCCGTCTGCGCGACCTCGCCGAACGACACCGCGAGCTGATCCGGCGAAAGTTCCGCGCCGCCGGCGAGGACCCCGAGCCGATCATCGCCGCCTTCGCGCTCATCGACTCCGATCCCCGGGCCGCAGACCTCTCGCCCATCCACCGGT
This sequence comes from Gordonia sp. NPDC057258, assembly GCF_042668985.1. Taxonomy (NCBI): domain Bacteria; kingdom Bacillati; phylum Actinomycetota; class Actinomycetes; order Mycobacteriales; family Gordoniaceae; genus Gordonia; species Gordonia sp. NPDC057258. The sequence continues at coordinate 78,820 of NZ_JBHUXZ010000002.1, read as the reverse complement.
GGGCGGCGCAGACGGCGGGACAACCGCATGACCAGCAACGACTCCTCGAGGCCGAGGACCCGTCCGACCAGATCGAGATCCTCCACGACGTGCTGCAGGGGATGGAGGCCCGGGTGGCCTTCGGCAGTTCCTGACGACCACCCCTGGCATCAGAGTTAGAACGTGTTCTAGTATTGCGTGTGCCGTAGTTCACACCTGTCCATCGGCGGCTGTCGGCCGCCCTCGCCCGGGCAGGGCCCCGTCCTCTGAGGAGCACACGCGTAATGACCGAGACCGTGGAGTCCCAACCCGCCACCCTCATCGGCGGGGGCGATCAACCCCAGTTGCTCATCGGCGGCCGATGGGCCGATCCCCATTCCACCGAGACCCTCGAGGTCCACTCCCCCGCCACCGGTGAGCGCGTCGGTTCGGTACCGCTCGCCGATGCCACCGACGTCGACGCCGCGGTCCGCGCGGCGCGCGCGGCCTTCGACTCCGGGGTCTGGAGTTCGACGCCGCCCGCACAGCGCGCCGACATCATCGCGAAGGTCGCCGATCTGATCGACGAGCGGGGCGACGAGATCACCGCGCTCGTATCCGCCGAGATGGGCGCGCCGCCGAGCGCGATCAGCACCCTCCAACAGCTCCCCGGCACCGGTGTCCTGCGCGCCTACGCCAACGCGGCCCGTGACTACCAGTGGGAGGAATACCGCACCGGCCTGTTCGGCACCACCAGGATCACCCGCGAACCGGTGGGCGTCGTCGGCGCGATCTGTGCCTGGAACGTCCCGCTGTTCATCACCTGCAACAAGATGGGTGCCGCGCTGGCCGCAGGCTGCTCGGTGGTGCTCAAACCCGCACCCGAGACCCCCATGACCGGCAACTACGTCGCGCAGCTGTTCATCGAGGCGGGCGTTCCCGCCGAGGCGATCTCGGTGGTCACCGGTGGCACCGAGACCGGGCAGGCGCTCGTCGCGCATCCCGACGTCGACAAGATCACCTTCACCGGTTCGACCGCGGCCGGCAAGGCGATCGGCGCCGCCTGCGCCCAGACCCTCAAGCGGTGTTCGCTCGAGCTGGGCGGCAAGTCGGCCGCCATCGTCCTCGACGACGTCGACCTCGCCGCGAACGCCTTCATGCTGACGTTCCTCGGCCTGTTCAACACGGGCCAGGCATGCGTCGCGCAGACGCGAATCCTGGTGCCGCGCAGCCGACAGGACGAGATCGTGGCCGCGATGGTCGAGGCCGCGAAGGCGATGAAGGTCGGGCTGCCGTCCGATCCGGAGGCCCAGCTCGGACCGCTGATCACCGAGAACCAGCGGAACAAGGTCGAGGAGTATGTCGAACTCGGCAAGAAGGCCGGCGCCACGGCGGTTCTCGAGAGCGAGCGGCCCGCCGGACTCGACTCCGGTTACTTCCTCACCCCCACGATCTTCACCGGCGTCACCAACGACATGGCCATCGCGCAGGAGGAGATCTTCGGGCCCGTGCTGTCGGTGATCGCCTACGACGACGTCGACGAGGCCATCGCCATCGCCAACGACTCGAGCTACGGACTCGCCGGCACGGTGTGGACGAACGACGTCGAGCGCGGTATCGAGATCTCCACCAAGATCCGCACCGGCACCTTCGGGATCAATTGGTACGCCATCGATCCCGAGTCACCGTTCGGCGGTTACAAGAACTCGGGCATCGGCCGTGAGAACGGCCGAGAAGGTCTCGAGTCCTTCCTCGAGCACAAGTCGACGATGCTGCCGATGGGATACGAGGTGTCCACGGGTTAGACCTCCCGCCTCTCACAGGGGGGAACCGGGGCCGGACGACGTGTACGTCCGGCCCCGGTTCTTGTTTCGTGCCCGCCCACAGGCAGAGAGCCGCTGACTATTGCTCCCTGAGGTGCGAGGAGCGATAGCGACGAGCCACGAAGGGCCTGGTGAGGCACGCTGCGGAGCCCTTCGTGGCTCGCGTCGCTCGCACCTCAGGGAGCAGAAAGGGGCCCGCCCGCCAACTCGAGCACCGCTACCGCACCAGTGTCGACCGGGCGCTGGTGGGTCACCACGACGACGATGCGGTCGGGCCCGAACAGGTCCCGTTCGATCCCCAGGAGGCGCCGCAACAGCTCGTCGGAGTCCGCCTCGTCGAGATGCTCGGTCGGTTCGTCGAGCAGGACGACCGGCGCGGGATGCAGCAGTGCGCGGGCGAGCAACAGTCGCCGCCGCTGCCCGCCGCTCATCGCATCGGCCCCACCGGTGAGGACGGTGTCCAGACCGTCGGGAAGTGCTGCGGCCCAGCGGTGCAGCCCGGCGGCCGCCAGCGCGGCATCGATCTCCTCGTCGGTGATGTCACCGCGGGCGACGCGCAGGTTCTCGCGGACCGACGTCGAGAAGATGTGTGCCTCCTCGGCAAAATAGCATCCCGCCGAACGTAACCCGACGATCGAACCGTCGCCGACATCGACCGCCTCGACGTCCCCGGCCATCGGCGGCAACAAACCTGCGAGGGTGAGGAGCAGCGTCGACTTCCCCGCCCCGCTCGGGCCGGTGACCACCAGACGCGAACCAGGTCGCAGGTCGAGATCCACGCCCGCCGCGGGACCGAGGATCTCCCGACCTCGGTGTCCCCAGCGCAACCCCGTGGTCGTCAGACGCACCGGAGACCGATACACCTCGGCGTCGGCTACGTCGCCTGTTCCGTCGGCGTGCGCCCCGTCCACCAGCGCCATGAGCCTGGCCGCACTCTGTCGGCTCCGCTCGATCTGCAGCCCGGCCTCGGTGAGCGGCGCGGTGGATTCGAAGGCCGACAGCGGCAGGAGGACGAGCACACCGAGGATCATCGGCGTCAATCCCGCCCCCGAACTCACCCCGGCGAGCGAACCCGAAGTCGCCGAGGCCAATTCGACGGCGATGACGCATGCCGCGATCAGCGACGCACCCAATGCCAGCGGGGTCGCCGCCGCGGCGGATGCCTGCCACCGGATACCCCGGTCCGTGGCGTCGAGATGCCGCCGGTCGGCGGATGCGGACGCGGCCAGCACGTCGCGACGCCGACGCGCGACGACGAGTTCGGGCGCGTGCCACAGCGCCGTCGTGGCGGCCTCCGTGGCCTCGGACGCGGCCTGCGCGCCGTCGCGGATCGACCGGGCACCACCGCGTGCGGCCAGCCACGGCGCCACACCGCCGCTGACGGCCAGCGCGAGTGCGAGCACCACGGCCGCGGGCACCGAGACCAGCGCCATCACCACCACTGCCGCAAGCGATGTCGTGGCACCGATGCCGATCGGGATGAGGCCGCGGATGAGGGCGTTGCCGATCTCGTCGACGTCGTCACCGGTCCGGTTGAGCAGTTCACTCCGCCGCAACGTGACCGAATAACCCGGTGCGCCCGACGCCAACGCCGTGTACACGCGCTGCCGCGCGGTGGCCATGGCCTGCAGGGCGAGATCGTGGGTCGCCAGCCGTTCCAGATAGCGGAACACTCCGCGCGAGATACCCAGCGCCCGGACCGCGGTGATCGCGACCGACAGGTACAGCACCGGCGGCATCTGCCACGCACGGGTGATGAGCCAGGCCGACAGCGCCGCCAGGAAGAGGGCCGAGAGCGAGCCGCCGACACCGAGCGCGAGCGCGGTGAGCGCGGGACGCCGGCGCAGGCCGAGGAAGCCCAGTGCCCGGATCAACGGATCACCGCGCATGGTCCACCTCCTCGGCCGTGCCCGCGGCTGCTGTGCCGGTGGCCGCCGGGAAGTCCACCACCCGGTCCGCGTACTCGCGGGCGACTCCCCGGTGCGCCACCACGACGACGGTGTCCCCGGCCCGAGCGCGATCGCGGAGTGCGGCGAACACGTCGCGCTCGGACGCCTCGTCGAGGTGGGCGGTCGGTTCGTCGAGCAGCAGCAGCGGCGCCGGCGAGGCGAGGACTCGGGTCAGGGCGAGGCGTTGCCGTTGTCCCGCGGAGAGCCCGACCCCGCCGGTTCCCAGCACCGTGCCGAACCGGCCCGGCAGTCCACCCAGGACTGCGGCGAAGCCTGTTGCCGCGGACACCGATTCGAAGGCGTCGCGGTCCAGCGCGCCGAACAGCTCCAGGTTCTCGGCGACCGTGCCCGGCACGATCACCGGTTGCTGGGGCAGCCAGGCGATCTGTTCGTGCAGCGCCGCCGGATCGGCCTGACCGACCGGGGTGGACCCGATCAGCACCGATCCCGCGTCCGGAGCGAGCAGGCCCATCATCGCCGCCAGCATCGTCGACTTGCCCGACCCGTTCGGTCCGGCGAACACGGTCAGCGCCCCGGGTTCGATCGTCGTGCGGAGGCGCTCCGGTGCCCATCCGTCGCGCCCGTGGATGCCGACGTCGAGCACGGTGATCGGTTCGCCGGCGACGCTGACCCCGCGATTCCCGGTGGCGGACGGCGCGGCCGCGTCAGACGGCCGTGTGATGAGCTCGAGGACCTGCTCGGCTGCGGTGAGGCCGTCGGTGGAATTGTGGAACTGCATGCCGACCCGACGCAGCGGCAGGTAGGCCTCCGGCGCCAGGATCAACGCGAAAACGCCCGCGTACAAGGACATCTCGCCATAGACGAGACGGAGACCGATCCCCACGGCGACCAGTGCGACGCAGAGCGTGGCCAGTAACTCGAGGACGGCGCCCGACAGGAACGCGACCCGCAGCGAACTCATCGTGCTGCGGCGGTGGGCTTCACCGAGTTCACCGACCCGAACCGCCGGGGCGCCCGCCCGGTTCAGTGCGCGCAACGTCGGCAATCCGGCGATGAGGTCGAGAAGCTGGGCACTCAGCCGGCTCATCGTCGCCAGCTTGCGTGTGGTGCGATCCCGCGTCATCAGTCCGACGAGCACCATGAACAGCGGGATGAGGGGCAGGGTGACGAGGATGATGAGCGCCGACGGCCAGTCGGCGAACGCGATGACCACCGTGACGGTCGGCGTCAGAACCGCCGCAGCCACCAGGGCCGGCAGGTAGCCCGACAGATACGGCCCGAGGGCGTCCAGCCCGCGCAGGAGGACAGTGCTTGCGTGTTCGCGGATCGCCGTCAGCGATCGCGGCGACGTGCGGGCCGGATCGGTGAGGACATCGAGGGCCTGAGCACGCATCTCCGCGATCGCACGCTCGGCGGCGCGGTGCGCGTATCGGTCGTGTCCGTAGGCCATCGCGGCCCGGGCCGCCAGTGCTGCGGCCAGCACGGTCAGGTGAACGCCCTGCGCGGCGAACGACCGCGCCCCGGGCGACACGATCAGTTCCGAGACGATCGACGCCACCATCGCGGCCACCACGATGATCGCCACCATCTCGGCCACCGCGAACGCCGCGGTGACCCCGACATACCGCCGCGTCGTCGGCGAATACCGCAGCAGCCGGGGGTCGAGCGGAGGCCGGGCGGTGCGTCTCACTTGCTCGGGATTCGCAACGACGGAAGTCCGGCCGGGTCCGGGATGTGCGCGACCGACAGTCGCTTTCGGAACACCCAATAGGTCCAGGCCTGGTAGCCCATCACCACCGGGGTGATGAGCACGGCCGCCCACGTCATGATCGTAAGGGTGTAATCGCTCGACGACGTGTTCTCGATGGTGAGGTTCCACTGCGGATTCAGGGTCGACGGAATCGTGTTCGGGAAGAGCACGGCGAACAGCGTGGCGACCGTGCCGGCGATCGCGATGCAGGTGAACATGAATGCGTAACCCTCGCGGCGGATCTGGGTGGCGGCCACCATGCCCACCGCGGCGACGGCGGCGATGAGCACCGGAATCCAGGTCCACGAGCTGCCGTAGGCGAACTGGGTCCACAGCAGGAACACGGCGGCCACGATCAGTGTCGGCCAGGCCAGCCGGGCAGCGTAGCGAGCCGAATCCTCCTGCAGCACACCGGAGGTCTTCAGCGAGATGAACACCGCCCCGTGGGTGAGGAACGCGAGCAGGGTCGTGGCGCCGCCGAGCAGGGCATACGGGTTGAGGAGGTTGAAGAACCCACCCGTGTACTGGGCGTCGGCGTCGATCGGGAGCCCGCGCACGATGTTGGCGAACGCCACACCCCACAGGATCGCCGGAATCCACGAACCCAGCCCGATTCCGACGTCGCACCACACGCGCCAGCGGGGGTTGTTGATCTTGCCCCGCCACTCGATCGCGCAGACCCGCACGATGAGCCCGATGAGGATGAGGAACAGCGGAAGGTAGAACGCACTGAACATGGTTGCGTACCAACCGCCGAAGGCCGCGAACAACGCCGCACCCGCGGTGATGAGCCAGACCTCGTTGCCGTCCCAGACCGGGCCGATGGTGTTGAGGAGCGCGCGGCGACGTTTGTCGGGGTCGGCTTCGGGATCGTCGGCGGCGACCTTGTCGTCGCCACCGGTGTGACTCGAACCGAGGATCGGCATCAGCATGCCGACGCCGAAATCGAAGCCCTCCAGGACGAAATACCCGACGAACAGGAACGCGATGACCAGGAACCAGATTTCTTCGAGACTCATGAGCACGCTCCTCTAGTATGCGAACGAGAGCTGTTTGGGTTCATCGGAATCGGACTCGTCGTCGGTGTGGCCCGGCGGTCGCGCATCGTGTGCGGCCGGACCCTCGATGACATAGCGCCGCTGCAGCATGAACCACACGACGCCGAGGGCGCCGTAGAGCAGCGTGAACCCGATCAGCGTGACGAGCACGGTGCTCGCCGAATGGTTGGAGACACCGTTCTGCACCAGCATGCTGATCCGGAGCGGGTCGAGGTCGTCCTCCCAGTTGGGCGCCACGACCCACGGCTGGCGTCCCATCTCGGTGAAGATCCAGCCGGAACTGTTGGCCAGGAACGGCGTCGGGATCATCAACAGGGCGATGAAGCCGAAGCGTCTGGATTCGACCACCCGCTTACGGCGCGTGAACCACAGTCCGCCCAAGGCCACGACCACCGAGCCGAGCGCCCAGGTGATCATCGCCCGGAAGCCCCAGTAGGTCACGAACAGGTTGGGTGCGAAGTTCTGGTTCGCCGGCACGTTCGGCTGTCCGGCGAAGGCCCGAGTGTACTGCTCCTGCAGTTCCTCCACGCCCTGCAGGGTGGAGTCGAAGTCATGGTTCGCGAGGAACGACAGCATCTTCGGGATCTCGATGACGTGTTCGATGTTCTCGCAGTTGTTCTGGCGCCCGATCGACAGGACCGAGAAACCCGGACCCGTCTCGGTCTCGCACAGCGACTCCGCGGACGCCATCTTCATCGGCTGCTGTTTGAACATGATCTGCGCCTGGAGGTCCCCGGTGATGAACAGCGCGACACCGGAGACGATGGTGATCCACAACGCGAGTCTCGTGACCGGCCGCCAGAGGTCGCGGGCGTCCTTCTCGAGGTCCTCGGGTGTGGCGTCGACGTGGCTCGGCGAGGTGCTGTCCGGGATCTCGGCCAGGTCACCGGTGTCCGCGGCCTCGCGGATCTTCCTGGCCCGCCATGAGTTCCGCGCCATCCACCAGATGCCGATGGCCGCGACGAAGGTGCCGGCGGTGAGGAAGGCGCCGGCGATGACGTGCGGGAAGGCCGCCAGGGTGGTGTTGTTGGTGAGCACCGCGACGAAGTCGTTCATGGCAGGCCGGCCGCGTTCGTCATCCCATGTGACGCCGACGGGGTGCTGCATCCACGAGTTCGCGGCGATGATGAAATACGCCGACGCGTTCACGCCGATTGCGGCCAACCAGATACAGGCCAGGTGCACGCGGCGCGGCAGGCGGTCCCAGCCGAAGATCCAGAGCCCGATGAACGTCGATTCGAGGAAGAAGGCGACGAGACCCTCCAGGGCCAGTGGCGCGCCGAAGACATCGGCGACGAACCGGCTGTACTCGCTCCAGTTCATGCCGAACTGGAACTCCTGGACGATGCCGGTCGCGACACCGAGCGCGAAGTTGATCAGGAAGAGCTTGCCGAAGAACTTCGTGGCGCGCAGCCACTGCTCGTTGCCGGTGACATGCCACACCGTCTGCATCACCGCGATCATCGGCGCGAGGCCGATCGTCAACGGCACCAGGATGAAGTGGTAGACGGTCGTGATCCCGAATTGCCATCTGGAGACGTCCAGAGCGTCCATATCGCCTCGAATCGAGTTGCCGGCCCCCGGGCTGCGGGGGCAAGGTCGAAACCTGCCGGGTACCTACTACTAGCGGTAGTAGTAGGTCGTAGGCGCGACGTTACGCCTGGTCACCGGGCCCTTACAAGCGCCAAAGGTCCCGCCGACCAGTTCGAAGCGGTGTCTTCCCTCTCACCCACGCGGGTGTGTGCCCCAGGCGGACGAGATCAGGTGGGGGTGACCGGGATCAATTGTCGTCCACCGAGATGGCCCGGTCGACCAGATCGGTGAACTTCGCGGCGTCCGCGGCGACCGGCATCACGTACCGGTTGAGATGGGTGACCCGCGCCGCGAGGGTCACGCTGCTCACCAGCCAGACCGAGTCGGCCGCCACCAGATCCTCGGGCCGTAGGACGTCGGTCTTGGTCGTCCAACCCTCCTGTTCCGCGACATCGAAAACCGCACGCACGGTGGTCGATTCGAGAATCCCGATCTCGGTCGGCGGTGTGACCAGGGTGTCGGAGTACACGGCGACGACCGTGGCTCGGGGCCCTTCGAGGACGGCGCCCTCGCTGCTGACGAAGATCACGTCGTCGAAGCCCTCGGCCGACGCGTGGCGCAGGGCCGCCATGTTCGTGGCGTAGCTGAGGGTCTTCGCGCCGAGGAGCTGCCAGGGCGCCGTGGCGGCGAGGTCGATCGAGAAGCCGCGAGCGAGGGTGACCACCCGGACACCGTCCGCACGCGCCGCCGACACCCGGTCGGGCACCGCGTCGACGGTGACGTACGCGGTCGGCGCCGAACCGTGCTCGCGTCCGCGGGAGTAGACGAGCCGCAGCAGTGCCTCACCCGACGACCCGTGCTTCTCCGTCCACGCCTGCGTCGCGGTCTCGATCACCGCCCGCCACTCGTCGAGATCGGGCTTGTCGAGTTCCATCGCGGCCGCACTCCGGGCCAGTCGCTCGAGATGCAGTCGGACGCATCGCGCCCGGCCGCCGCGCACGAGAAGCGTCTCGAAGATGCCGTCACCGCGCACCGCGGCCAGGTCGTCGGCGTGGAGGAAGGGAGCGTCGGCATCGTGTCGGGTGCCGTCGAGGGAGACAAGGATCGAATCCGCCATGGATAGAAGGTTGTCATGCGTCGCAGCCCCGCGCCGAATCGACCCGTAGAATCGACGCGTGAGCCGCTCACCCATCCTGACCAGGCATTCCGAGGGCGGGGCGGTGCCCGGCCCCGGCGACCTCCTCTCCGCCGACACCGCGTGGCACTACGGCGACCCCCTCGGCGAACAACGAGCCGCACAACGTGGCGTGATCATCGTCGACAGGTCCGACCGCGCCGTTCTCGAGATCGCCGGCGCCGAACGCCTGACCTGGCTGCACACCATCAGCAGCCAGCACATCGCCACCCTCGCCGACCGGTCGAGCGCCGAAGACCTCTCTCTCGACCTCAACGGTCGTGTCGAAGAGCATTTCGTCCTCACCGACATCGACGGCGTGGCGTGGATCGACACCGAGGGTTCCCGCGGCGGACCGCTGCTCGACTTCCTGACCAAGATGGTGTTCTGGGCCAAGGCCGAACCCGCCGCGCGTGCGGACATGAAGGTCCTGACGCTGATCGGGCCCGGGGCCCTCGACGGTCCGGTCGCTGATCTCCTGGAGATCGGCGCGGACGCCGTCGTGTACCAGGCGGGCGGGTTGCCCGAGTCGCACCACGAGGACGAACCGCTCGGCTTCTGGCGGCGCATGCCCCCGCTCGGCGAGGACCGGGACCTGCCGGTCGTCGACCTCGTGGTGCCCGAGTACGTGCTGACCCGCTGGTGGGACACGCTGTCCGAGGCCGGCGCGCGAATGGCCGGCAGCTGGGCTTTCGAAGCCCTGCGCGTGGCCGCCCGCCGACCCCGGCTCGGCGCCGACACCGACGAACGCACGATCCCGCACGAGGTCGACTGGATCGGCGGTCCGGACGAGTTCGGCGCGGTCCACCTGGACAAGGGTTGCTACCGCGGCCAGGAGACCGTCGCCCGCGTACACAACCTCGGCAAGTCGCCTCGACGGCTGGTCCTGCTGCATCTGGACGGGAGCGTCGACGAGCGACCCGTCCCCGGCGACCCGGTCACCGCCGGCGGACGAACCGTCGGCCGGGTGGGCACGGTCGTCGACCACCATGAGTGGGGTCCCATCGCGCTGGCACTCGTCAAGCGCAACGTCGGCGCCGACGTGGAGTTGTCGGTCGGGGCCGAGTCCGCCGTCAGCGCGCGGATCGATCCGGATTCGATCCGCGACGACGATCGGGTCCAGGCGGGACGCGCGGCCGTGGAACGACTCCGCAGCGGTTCGGCGGCGCCGGGACGCAACGGTTGAGCACGGGTGTGGTGCTGGCCGTGTGCGCGGCCGGCGACGACGTGATCCTCGAGGGCATCGGCCCCTCCGCCATCGACAAGCGGCCCCGCAGAGGGCGCCTCGACGTCGACGAACTCGGTCTCGTCGACGACCACGTGGGTAACAAGCGACACCACGGCGGCGTCGATCAGGCGGTGTACGCCTACGCCGATCCCGAGGCGCGCCGATGGGCCGACGAGCTCGGACGTGAGCTTCCTTACGGATGGTTCGGGGAGAACCTGCGCATCGACGGGATGGCGGTCACCGATGCGGTCGTCGGGGAGCGATGGGAAGTCGGCACCGACGGGCTGGTCCTCGAGGTGACCATCCCTCGTGTCCCCTGCAAGACCTTCGCGGTGTGGGCGGGCGAGCCACGGTGGATGAAGCGGTTCCTGGCGCAGGCAGATTTCGGCACCTACCTGCGCGTTGTCCGCAACGGCACGGTGGCGCAGGGCGATCGGATCACCGTCGTCCACCGCCCCGGTCACGGTGTGCGATCACGTGATCTGCTCGCCGGCGGTGACGTCGAGGCGATCCGGTCGTTGCTCGCGCAGGACGATCTACCCGCGAAGGTCCGCCGCGAGGCGACCAAGATGGTGAACAAGTCGGAAAGACGCGTCGGCGCGGCAACACAGGGTGGACAACACAAATCCTAGAGGCGCGCTAGACTGGTCCCCACGACAGAATTACTTCAAGAGAACGGGGCCGCCAATTGTTTGGCCGCCCCGTCATTGTGCGAGGGGGTCCCATATGGGCCGCGGCCGGGCAAAGGCAAAGCAGACGAAGGTTGCACGTCAGCTGAAGTACTCCACTCCGAACACCGACCTGGAAAGCTTGCAGCGTGAGCTCTCCGGACAGGGCGATCCGGTTGTAGAACGACCGGATCCGGTGGACGACTGGGTGGACGAAGAGGAGTGGCGACGCGCTTGACGCGCACACTCTTCGGGTGTTGATCTCTCGACGCCCGGGATCACCCCACATTTTCTCCGCATGAGCGGACCCACGGCGACGCGGGACCATGATTTCGTACGCACCACCCGTTTCTGATGGGTGGTGCGTGCTCATGCGCACGTTCCGGGGTGATCCCGTCATGAACAGACACCGACGCCCGCCGAGGGAATCCCCTCCGGCGGGCGTCGATGTTGTGTGTGCAGCTGCTCCCCCGCTCCAATGTCTCTGCGAGAGTTGCGGATTCACCGATCGCTAGAAGCGCGGGTGCTCCCCGAGCAGGGTGACGCGAGTGTCGTTGTCCGAGCGGTCACTCGCGCGTTTGACGGTGCCGAGGACCCAGTTGTCGACGTGCCGTGCCGTCAGCACGGCCTGCGCGCGGTCGGTGTCCTCCGGCGCGACGACCGCCACCATGCCGACGCCCATGTTGAAGGTGCGTTCCATCTCGAGCTGTTCGACCCGGCCGCGCTGACCGATGAGCGCGAAGATCGGGGCCGGCGTCCACGTGTTGCGCTCGAGCTCGGCCACCAGCCCGTTCGGGATCACACGCGCAAGGTTCTCGGCGAGGCCGCCGCCGGTGATGTGCGCGAATGTACGCACGTCAGCCTCGGCGATCAGGGCCAGGCAGTCGCGGGCATAGATCCGGGTCGGCTCGAGCAGCTCCTCGCCCAGGGTGCGACCGAACTCCTCGACGTGACCGAACAGGTCCATGTGACCCCACTCGAGCAGCACCTTGCGGGCGAGCGAATACCCGTTGGAGTGCAATCCCGACGACCCCATGCCGATGACGACGTCACCGGCGCGGACGCGGTCCGGGGTGAGCACGTTGTCGGCTTCGACGACACCGACCGCGGTGGCGGACATGTCGTAGTGGTTGTCCTGCATCAGGCCGGGGTGTTCGGCGGTCTCGCCGCCGAGCAGGGCGCAACCGGCTTCGACACAACCGTCGGCGATGCCGGCGACGATCTGGGCCACCGTTTCGGGGACCACCTTGCCGACCGCGATGTAGTCCTGCAGGAACAGCGGCTCGGCGCCGCAGACGACCAGGTCGTCGACACACATTGCGACGAGATCGCGGCCGACGGTGTCGTGCTTGTCGATGGCCTGCGCAACGGCGAGCTTGGTGCCGACGCCGTCGCTGGCAGCGGCCAGGACCGGCTCCCGATAGTTGCCCTTGAGTGCGAACAGACCGGAGAAACCGCCGATCCCGCCGAGAACCTCCGGACGAGACGCACGCTTGGCATGGGGCGCGATGAGTTCCACAGCCCGCTCACCGGCGTCGATGTCGACCCCGGCCGCCGCATACGACGCCGGTGTCGAGCTCCCGGCCGTCTCGTCGGCAGCAGCATCCCGCTCCGTCATCACCGCAGCACTCCCGTTCCAGAAAATCTCGGTCGAACGTTGTTTCCGGCGTGTTCGCCGACGGGTCATACGGTACCGGAGGGCCTACGGCACGAAATCAGGGCCGCATGACCGCGCTGACGTTGTCGTTCGGCTGGGTCAGCGGGTCCACCGAGCGGTCGCCGGCCGCGCTCGCCAGCATCTGTTCGAGGACCGCCTTGCCCATCGAGGTTTCCTTGGGCAGCTCGATCGGGTACTTGCCGTCGAAGCACGCAGCGCACAGGCTCGACGCGGCCTGCCCGGTGGAGTTGATCATCTCGTCGATGCTGATGTACCCCAGCGAATCGGCACCGATGGCCTGCCGGACCCCCTCGACCATTCCGGCCTCGGACTCCATGCCGTTGGCGATCAGTTCCGCCGGGGACGCGAAGTCGATCCCGTAGAAGCACGGCCACCGGACCGGGCTCGACGCGATGCGGACGTGCACCTCGGCGGCACCGGCCTCGCGCAGCATCCGGATGAGCGCGCGCTGGGTGTTGCCGCGCACGATCGAGTCGTCGACGACGACGAGCCGTTTGCCGCGGATCACCTCGCGTAACGGATTGAGCTTCAGGCGGATACCGAGCTGGCGGATCGTCTGCGACGGCTGGATGAAGGTACGGCCGACGTAGGCGTTCTTCATCAGTCCCTGGCCGTACGGAATCCCGGATTCCTGGGCGAACCCGACGGCCGCCGGCACGCCCGACTCCGGTACCGGGATGACCAGGTCACCGTCGGCGGGGTGTTCCTTGGCGAGTCGGCGACCGATCTCGACGCGGGTCGAATGCACCGAACGACCGTGGATGACCGAGTCGGGACGGGCGAGATAGACGTATTCGAAGACGCAGCCGCTGGGGGTCGGCTCGGCGAAGCGCGTGCTGCGCACGCCGTCGGCGTCGATGGCCAGCAGCTCGCCCGGCTCGATGTCGCGGACGAACGACGCCCCCACGATGTCGAGGGCGGCGGTCTCCGAGGCGACGACCCAGCCGCGGTCGAGGCGGCCGAGTGAGAGCGGGCGCACACCGTGCGGATCGCGCGCGGCGTAGAGCGTGTGCTCATCCATGAAGGTCAGGCAGAACGCGCCCTTGAGGGTGGGCAGCAGTTCCATCGCGGCCTGCTCGATAGAGCTGTCCGCGGCGCCGTGCGCGAGGAGCGCACCGACGACATCGGAGTCCGACGTCGCCGCCGAACTCTTGATCCCCTGCTCGCGTGCACGCGCCGCGAGGTCCGCGGTGTTGACCAGGTTGCCGTTGTGGCCCAGGGCGACGCCGGTCCCGGCGTCGGTGGTGCGGAAGATCGGCTGCGAGTTCTCCCAGGTCGTCGAGCCGGTGGTGGAGTACCGGCAGTGGCCGATCGCCACATGCCCGCTCATCGCACCCAGGGTCTGCTCGTCGAAGACCTGGCTGACGAGTCCGAGGTCCTTGAACACGACCACCTGGCTGCCGTCGCCGACGGCGATGCCCGCGGCTTCCTGGCCGCGGTGCTGCAGGGCGTAGAGGCCGTAGTAACTCAGCTTGGCGACGTCCTCGCCGGGCGCCCAGACACCGAAGACACCGCATTCCTCACGCGGTTCGTTCTCGAGATCGTCCAGCGGGGCCGGATTGATCGCACCCGAGCCGCGTGCGGAGCATCCGCCCGCCGGCGTCGTGGCAGCGAGCAGGTTCTTGTGGGCGATCGAATGATCAGGCATCGACTAGCTCCCTGGGGCTGCGAATCGGTCCGTCGAGTGGGCTGGGAGACATGCGTGAGTTTACGGGTCGGTCGGCTCCCGATGCGAATCTTCCAGCGGTGTCGACCGGCGGGTCATTCCCGACGCCCCGGTCGAGTGATGCATCACACTCCTACTCCCGGTCGCCCGGCGGGCCGATCGGGATGAGCGGCAGCAGGTCGGCGATGAGTGCCGCGCGATGCCCGGACGCATCCACCAGGCGCGCGGCGAGGGCGTCGTCGTAGGTGAGGACACCGGTGACGAGGAGCAGCCAGGTCCGCGGCGCCATCTCGACGACGTTCGGCGGCGTTCCGCGGGTGTGACGGGGACCTTCGATGCACTGGACCGCGACGAACGGGGGCACCCGGACCTCGACCGAGTTCCCGGGGGCGAGCTGCTCGAGTGTCCGGGCCGATCGACGGACGGCGTCGGCGAGGGCGGCGCGTCCCGGGGTCGGCACGGTCGGGTCGACGAGCCAGTCCGAGACGGCCAGCACCGCGGCCCGGACCTCGGCGGGGTCCACTCGCCTGCGTGGTGGCACCCGGCCATCTTCGCAAGAGGGTTCGCGCCGATGCGGATCGGGCAGTATTGACCGCATGGGAGCCGAGGTGTCCAAACAGCAGTTCACCGGCGAGGACCGGGTTCGTTTCCGGCGTCAGGTGGGTCGCGGCACGGAAGCGATCGCGCGGATGCTCGCCGACGGGCTGTTCACCGATCAGGGCCGTCCGCCGAAGCCGTTGCTCGGCATGGAGGTCGAACTGAACCTCGTCGACGAGTCCATGCAGCCCGCGATGGCGAACGCCGCCGTCCTCGAGGCGATCGCCGATCCGGACTATCAGACCGAACTCGGCCAGTTCAACATCGAGATCAACGTCTCGCCGCGACCGTTCACGACCGACGACACGATCTCGCTCGAGCAGGCGCTGCGGACGTCGCTCAACCGGGCCGAGCAGCGGGCCGCACAGACGTCGAGCCACCTGGTCATGATCGGCATGTTGCCGACACTGAAGTCCGAACACTTCGCGCATCACTGGATCTCGGCGAACCCGCGCTACGACCTGCTGAACGAGCAGATCTTCGCCGCCCGCGGCGAGGATCTCGAGATCGACATCACCGGTGTCCCGCTGACCGATGGACACCACACCGAGCACCTGCGCACCTCGACCGATTCGATCCTGCCCGAAGCGGCCTGCACCTCACTACAGCTGCACCTGCGGGTGGCGCCGGAAGACTTCGCCTCGCACTGGAATGCGGCACAGGCCATCGCCGGGGTGCAGGTCGCCCTGGCCGGGAACTCGCCCTTCCTCGCCGAGACCGCGTTGTGGCACGAGAGCCGCATCCCGGTCTTCGAACAGGCCACCGACACCCGGCCGCTGGAGCTGAAGAACCAGGGTGTCCGGCCGCGAGTGTGGTTCGGAGAGCGGTGGATCAACACGATCTTCGACCTCTTCGAGGAGAACACGCGCTATTTCCCCGCACTCCTCCCCGTCTGCACCGACACCGACCCGCTCGCCGAGCTCGACGACGGACGCATCCCCACCCTCGACGAACTGCGTCTGCACAACGGGACCGTCTACCGCTGGAACCGTCCGGTCTACGACATCCACGAGGGACAGGCCCACCTGCGCGTCGAGAACCGCGTGCTGCCCGCCGGTCCCACGGTCGTCGACACGATGGCCAACGCCGCGTTCTACTACGGCGTCGTCCGGGGCCTCGTCGAATCCGACCGGCCGCTGTGGTCGCGGATGTCGTTCAACGCCGCCGCCGAGAACCTGCAGTCCGGCGCCCGCACCGGCATGGAGTCGCAGCTCTACTGGCCCGACGTCGGCTGGGTGCGACCCGACGAACTCGTCCTGCGCCGGCTGCTCGTGCTCGCCGAGGACGGTTTGCAGCGGTTCGGCGTCTCCAACAAGGCCCGCAAGCGCTACCTGTCGGTCATCGAGGGCCGCTGCATCTCCCGCCAGACGGGATCGGTCTGGCAACGCCAGGCGGTCGCGGCCCGCGAACGCGCGGGCGAGAGCCGGACACAGGCGCTGCACGGGATGCTCCGCGACTACGTGACCCAGATGCACGAGGGCGAGCCGGTGCACACCTGGGAGGTCTGACACCCGCCTCGGCGCTCGTCGACGGACCTGCTTTAATGGAAACAATTTCCATTAAGGAGGCTCCGTTGAAGGTCCGTGCATCCATCCGGTCGTTGAAGAACCAACCCGGTTCACAAGTGGTCAAGCGCAAGGGGCGCATCTACGTGATCAACAAGGGCAACCCCAGATTCAAGGCGCGCCAGGGCTGATCGTCGAGCACTCGCCGCCCAGAATGCTATCGTCGCGGCCGAGCAACTCCGCTGGAAACGACATTCGTGCTGCGACTGCAGCATCAGGGTCCCCGCGTCGACGGGCGGCGTCGAGTAGTCACACAGACGGCAGGAACTGCGCGCTCAACTCGAGGCGCGGCCTGCCGTCGTGGCGATGATGCCGCCCGACCCAGACAACGTGGTCGTCGTCCCGCGAGATCCTACCGGCGCCCACCGACAAGTTCCCGCAACGCAATGACTCTGATTCATATTGCCGGGCAATTGTTTTCGTGGCTAGACCCGCCGGACTCGTGTACACTCGAACGTACATTCGCTGCAACGGTTCTCGGGGGGAGGTCACCGTCATGTCCGGCATCACACACACCGACGACGCGTCCGTGCCGGCTCCCCGGGTGGTCGAGTTGGTGGCTGATCTGCATCGCACCCTGGACAAACTGCAGTCGGTGGATTTGTCGCCGTGTACCGATGCCGAACTGGCCGAGGTGGCCGCGGAGACCGAACGCGCCATCGCGCGTCTGACCGTCGCCGGAGACCGGCAGATCGATCAGGTCGAGGCCCGCGACCTGCCCCGCAAGACGGGGTGCCGAACCCTCATGCAATTCATGACACACCGGCTACGAGTCTCGAACCCGATGCGGCGTCGCAAGCAGATGGACGCCACCGCCCACCGCACCAGCCTCGGCGGCGAGGTCCTACCACCTGAACATCCGTGCCTCGCTGAGGCTTTCGCACAAGGTTCTGTCGGCTCTGCGCATGTGCAGGCCGTCCTCGATGTCCTCGACCAGATCCCTCATGGAACTGACCACGATGTGAAGGTCGCGGCTGAGCGGCAGATGGCCGAGATCGCCGCCGACCACACCCCGGCTGACATCACTCAACTCGGTGCGCGGTTGCTAGCTCATCTCGATCCTGACGGCACTCTGGCCGACGATTCGGAACGCAAGAGGCGCCGCGGCCTGTGGATCGGTCGGCAACGCGCCGATGGCACCGCGAAGATCTCGGGCACGCTGACTCCCGAACTCCACGCCCGGTTGTCGATGATGTTCGCCGTGTGGGGCAAACCCGGACTCAACAACCCCGACGACCCCGACTCGCCCAGCGGACCGGCCGGTGCCGCCGACCCTGACGCCCTGGCCGCGGCAGTCGACCGCGACGGTCGCACTCTCGCCCAGACGAATCATGATGCGCTCGACGCCGCCCTGGCCGCGGGCTTCGCCGACGGGACACTCGGCACGTCGCACCGAGGCCTGCCCGTGCAACTGATCATCAAGACCGACCTCAACGACCTCATCCGCGAAGCCGGACTCGCCACCACCGCCACCGGAACCCTGCTGCCCATCCGGGACCTGATCGCGATGGCCGGTGAGGTCCAGCCGTGGTTGGCGATCTTCAAAGACGCCACCACCGTCCCCCTACATTTCGGGCGCGGCAAACGCCTCGCGACCCGCGAACAACGCCTCGTCTCCTTCGCCCGCCCCGACGGGGAAGTGTGCTCGGCACCCGGCTGCGACCAACCCGCCACCCACGTCGAACTCCACCACGCCCAGAAGGACTGGGCAAAAGGCGGTCTCACCGACATCGACGACCTCGCACCCGCCTGCCCGCGACACAACCGCATGGTCGGTGACCAACCCGGCCGATACACCACCCGGGTAGTACGCGACGGACCGGACGAAGGCCGCTGCGCCTGGCGACTCAACGCCGAACCCGGCGCACCACCCAACCCCGAACACATCAACCGCCGACCCGACATACCCAAGCGGTTGCAGGCCCACCTGGAACAGGTTCGGCGAGAGATCCACGGACGCACCACGTCCGGCGATGAGCCACGCCCACATGACGCGCGCCGATCATGGTTGAAAACCAGCCACGTCATCGACGTCCGACCACCCCGCCCAGGACCACTCACACCCCGGCCGTCCCTCGTCGAAGCGCACCTCATGGAGTTACTCGCCACTCGATGACTCGCGCTTGCGGATCACATCGCCCGCCGTCGCCGAGTGCGGCTACTTCTGCGCGCAGAGCCCCCGGCCCGTCACGAGCGGGAGGTCGAGCGCGGTTACCAGGCCGGGTTTCGCATCGACCACCGCCGCAACGGAATTGACCAGTCTCATCGCGGTGACGATCATTCCGGACACGTTGTGGTCGCCGTTTTCACCGTGGTGCCCGAACTCGACCGTCATCTCCGGTTCGCCGGAGATGGCGATGCGGTAGCAGCCGTCGCCCTCGTTCGGGGTCGGCCAGTCCGGGCACTGGTCGGGGTGGGTGCGCGTGTAATGCTCCAGCACAATGCGATCCACGCCGTCGACCTGACCGGCGACCTCGAAGCGGACCGCGGCCATCGTGCCCTTGGGGATCTCGACGGACACCGTCGAGTAGTCGCGGTCGGCCTCGACCCGCTCGACGCGTTCCACGAGAGGTTCGTCGAGCACGAGGTCGAGTCCGGCGGCGATCTGTCGCACGACACTCCCCCACCCCATCGACAGGATGCCCGGGGAGAACAGGAGCGGCGTGGTGTCCAGTGGTTGCCCGAAGCCGAACAGGTCTCGCATGACGACCGGCTGGTAGTAGGTCGAGTAGTCGGCGATCTCCTGACAGCGGATCTCGTCGATGCGCTGGGAGAGACTCGTCATCGCCAGCGGCAGTGCGTCATTCGCGAAACCCGGGTCGATGCCGTTGACGTGGAGGCTCGCGCCACCCGCCGCACCCGCGGCGGCGATCCGATCCAGCAGCGAGTCGGGCAGGATGCCATGCGGGAACTGCAGGACCACCGGTCCGCTCGACACCACGTTGATCCCGTTCTCCACGAAGAAGATCAGATCCTCGATCGACTCCAGCACGCGGTCGTCGGTCATCGCGGTGTGCACGATGCAGTCGGGTTTCAGGGCGATCAGCGCGTCGCGGTCGCCGGTCGCCGCGACACCCAGCTCACGGTCGAGCCCGGCGAGTTCGCCGGCGTCCTTGCCGACCTTGGCGGGGTCGGACACCCACACACCCACGAGTTCGAGGTCGGGCCGGGCGTCGATCCCGGCGATGGCATGTCGTCCGACGGTTCCGGTCGACCACTCGACCACGCGCAATGTCATGCGATCCAAACTAGAACACGTTCCACTTCGCCGTGCCGATTCGGCGAGATGCGCCTCGCTAGAGTCGGGAGCTGTGACCGCCACGTCGCCCCCGGACCCCGCCGCCCCGATCCACATCGACCACGACGGCCATCGGACGATGCTCAAGTGGCACCGGGGCCGGCGGCGCGCCGACGACACGGCGTTCACCGCGACCCGGATCGTCGAGGGCATGCGGCTCGGCGCGAGTATCGAGATCGATCTGGTGATCCACGCCGAGCGCGGTTTCGCCGTCCTGCACGACCGCACGGTCGACCACGCCACCACAGGCACCGGCGCGGTGTCGGCGCTCCCGGCGTCGTATCTGCGGGAACTGTCCCTGCGGGACAACCGCGGCCGGCCCGTCGACGAGCACGTCCTCCTGCTCGAGGACCTGACCGAACTCTTCGACGGCGTCGACATCGCGCCCACCGCGTCCCTCCAGCTCGACTTCAAGGAGGACGACGCCGCGCTCGATCCCGAGGCCGTGGCGGTGTTCGCCCGCAGTGTCGCATCCCACGCTCGGCACTACATCTTGTCGTGCGGCGACGCCGCGGCGGTCGACACGTTGACCTCGGCCGCACCGGGCATCCGGATCGGTTACGACCCTTGCCATCACGGTGCCGCCGACGCGGCGATCCGCTCCGGGGACTTCGACGGCTTCGTCGACCGCGCGGTGGCGGCATCGCCGGAGGCCGAGATGGTGTACCTGGAGAACCGGCTGATACTGGCGGCCGACCACCGCGGCCACGACCTGATCGGCGCGTTCCACGAGCGCGGTCGGCTCGTCGACGGGTACACGGTGACGCGGGTCGGACCGCGCGTCATCCCGGACATCAGGCGACTGCTGGAGTTACGGGTCGACCAGATCACGACCGATGATCCCGAGGCCCTGGCGACGCTCGACCTCGATGCCCCCGCACGTGATTCCGGTTCGCGGCTGGTGCGCTGGATCCGCGGCAGCAGCCGACGCTCAGACGTGCAGTGACCAGAACGGTTCGACAGGGATGTTGCGGACGACGAACCAGGCCAGCACGACCACCAACACGACGACCCCGGAGTAGCGGAGGTGCTGCCAGCTGCGAACCCGGCGGCCGGTCCACAGTCGCAGGCAATAGGCGCCGAAGGCGAAGAGCAGCAATCCCATTGCGAGCACCCCGACGGCGTTGTAGTGCAGCGCCGCCGGGACATCGCCGTGCAGCAGCGAGTAGATCGCCCGTAGCGACCCGCACCCCGGACACGTCACCCCGAAGATCAGCTTGGTCGGACAGACCGGCAGGGCACCGCCCGGTGTCGTCGGATCGGCGAACCACACGGCCCCGCAGACCATCCCGGTCCCGGCGACGACCGTCGCCGGACCGAGGTACCGATGCTTCGAAAGGGCCGACACCCGTCCGAGGACGGCCCTCTCGAAACGCTCAGTAAGTGGACGTCGACGCTGAAGCACCGAGGATCAGCGCGAACAGGACGAAGTAGACGATGACGATCAGGACCCAGATGATGACGGCGGAGATGGCACTCCACATCGCCCACTTCTTGGCCTCGTCGGCCGCCTTCTGCGCACCGGCGTAGTCGCCCGCGGCCCACAGCTTGCTGACCGAGGTCGACTTCACGATCGACACGATCCCGAGCGGTAGACAGCAGAGCACCGTGGACAGGATCGCCCACACGAGGTTGTTGTCCGGTTCCGGGCCGGCCGGGTTCCCGCCCGGGAACCCGCCGTACGGCTGCTGTCCGTAGCCACCCGCGCCGTAGTTCGGCGGCTGGTTCGGATCATTGGGGTAGCTCATCTGCGCCCTTTCGACTCGGTCAGAGAACTCCAGGAGCGTAACCGTTCGTCACCGGGCGCGACATGCCTGGAAACGATATTGATTCCATTGACATACAACGGAATCCTCGCAGGCCGGACCGTTGCGTGATGCAACTAGGCCGTGCTCTAGACCGTGTCGCCGAACAACCCCGGAAGGGTGCCCTCGTGCGCCTCACGGAGTTCGGCGAGGGGCACCGAGAAGTAGTCCTGGACCTCGACGGCGTCGCTGCCCTGGTCGACCACACCGATGCGTGTCCACGGCATCGAACGGGCGTCGAGCATGGCGGTGAACCGCGATTCCTCGGTGCGCGGGACCGCCACGAGCACGCGCCCGGCCGACTCGGAGAACAGCCAGACGAACGGGTCGGCGTCCTCGGGCAGCAGGACGCGGCACCCGGTCTCGCCGGCCAGGGCCGCCTCGACGACGGTCTGGATGAGGCCACCCTCGCTGAGATCGTGTGCCGCGGAGATCAATCCGTCGCGGGACGATGCGGACAGGATCTCGGCGAGCAGACGTTCGCGTTCGAGGTCGACCTGCGGCGGGACGCCACCGAGGTGGTCGTGACTGACCTGGGCCCAGATCGAGCCGTCGAATTCGTCGCGGGTCTCACCGAGCAGGATGAGTGTCTCGCCGGGTTCGGTGCCGATGCCGGTCGGGATGCGGCGGTGCACATCGTCGATGACACCGAGGACGCCCACGACCGGGGTCGGCAGGATGGCCGTCGCGCCCGTCTGGTTGTAGAAGCTCACGTTGCCGCCGGTGACCGGGATGCCGAGCTGGGCGCAGCCGTCGGCGAGCCCTCGGACCGCCTGCTGGAACTGCCACATCACCGCCGGGTCCTCCGGGGAACCGAAGTTGAGGCAGTTGGTCACGGCCTTCGGCGTCGCCCCGGACACCGCGACGTTGCGGTAGGCCTCGGCGAGCGCGAGCTGCGCGCCACGGTAGGGATCGAGGAACGTGTAGCGGCCCGACGCGTCGGTCGCCAGTGCGATGCCTCGCCCGGACTCCTCGTCGATGCGGATCATCCCCGAATCGGCGTGCTCGGCCAGGACGGTGTTGCCGCGCACGTAGCGGTCGTACTGGTCGGTGATGAACTTGCGGCTGCACAGCGCGGGCGAGGCGAGCATGGCCAGCAGCGTCTCGCGCAGCTGGTCGGGTGTGCTCGGGCGCTGCAGCGGTTCGGTGGTCGACGCGATGACGGTGTCCTGCCAGTCGGGCCGGGCGACGGGACGCTCGTACACCGGACCGTCGTGGGCGACGGTGCGCGGCGGCACGTCGACGACGGTCTCACCGTGCCAGGTGATGACCAGCTGATCGCCGTCGGTGACCTCGCCGATGACGGTCGCGAGCACATCCCACTTGCGGCAGACCTCGAGGAATTTCTCGACGTTGTCCGGGGTCACGACGGCACACATGCGTTCCTGCGACTCGCTGGAGAGCACCTCCGCCGGGGTCATGCCCTCGGCGCGCATCGGCACCTTCTCCAGGTCGATGTGCATGCCACCGTCGCCGGCCGCGGCGAGTTCGCTCGTGGCACATGACAATCCGGCACCGCCGAGATCCTGGATGCCCACGACGAGTCCGGCGTGGTACAGCTCGAGGCAGCACTCGATGAGCACCTTCTCGGTGAACGGGTCGCCGACCTGGACACTGGGCAGCTTCTTGCGATTCGGACCCGAGCCCTCGGAATCGTCGAAGGTCTCCGATGCCAGGACCGAGACACCGCCGATGCCGTCGAGACCGGTGCGCGCACCGAACAGGATGATCTTGTTGCCCGCGCCCGAGGCGAAGGCCAGGTGCAGGTCCTCGGTGCGCAGCACGCCCGCGCACAGCGCGTTGACGAGCGGGTTGCCCGCGTAGCTGGCGTCGAAGACGGTCTCACCGCCGACATTGGGCAGGCCGAGGGAGTTGCCGTAGCCACCCACGCCGCGCACCACACCGTCGACGACGCGCCGGGTGTCCGGGGCGTCGGCCGGGCCGAAGCGCAGCTGATCCATGACCGCGATCGGGCGTGCGCCCATGGCCATGATGTCGCGCACGATGCCACCGACTCCGGTGGCGGCGCCCTGGTACGGCTCGACATAGCTCGGGTGGTTGTGCGATTCGACCTTGAAGGTCACCGCCCACCCGTCACCGATGTCGACGACGCCGGCGTTCTCGCCGATGCCGGCCAGCATGCTTGCGCGCATCTCGTCGGTGGTGGTCTCACCGAAGTAGCGCAGGTGCACTTTCGACGACTTGTAGCTGCAGTGCTCGGACCACATGACCGAGTACATGGCGAGCTCCGCGTCGGTGGGCCGGCGACCCAGGATCTCGCGGATGCGCGCGTACTCGTCGTCCTTGAGACCGAGTTCGCGGAAGGGTTGCGGATGGTCCGGGGTCTGGGCAGCGGCTGAGACGGTATCCACCTGGGCACTCACCCGGACAAGTCTAGGCGTGCGCGGGCGGTTGCGGCCGCCGGGGCGCCTCGGGTGCGCGCCCTGGGAGATCTGCGACGGATGTCACGCCGGTCTAGCGATACTCTGTCTCCGGCGACCGCCCCCCGGGGTGTGTCGTCGTGGTACCCGGGGATAACGGTTCGGGGTCGGTGTGCGCCGATGGGACGACACAGGGGGAAACGATGGCCGATGTCCGCAAGGCGAGGGCACTCTTCGAACTCGGCGTCCTGTCCCTGAACATCCCGGTCGATGGTCAGGAACCGGTCGACAATCCCGCTCAGGCCGCCAAGGCCTTCACCCGTGCGACCGAATGGGACCCGGCCCTGGGCGACGCCTGGATCGGCCGGCTGGCCTGCGGCGACAGCAGCAACGAGGTCCTCCTGGGCCTCTATCGTGCCCGCGGGTCGATCGGCGCGGAGCAGCGCCGGCTCGGGCTCCCGCCCGGCACGATCGCGGGGCGCTGGTACACCGGGATGCTGATCGACTTCCCGGCGTCGAATGCCGTCGAGGCGACCGCGGCCTACGCGGCCAGTCTGGTCCGCGGCGCGGACTTCGCCGGTGCGGAAGAGGTCCTCGACGAGGTACCCCCGGCGCACCGCGTGCCGATCGTGGATTTCGTCCGCGCGTTCCTGCACTTCGCCACCCAGCGCTGGCCCGACGTCCTGACCTCGCTGACCAGGTCCGACCGGTGGAACGACCCGTACATGCAGGCCGTCGCCGACTTCATGGCCGGGACGTCGTGCGTGCATCTCGGCATGTACGGCGAGGGCATGCGGCGCCTGCAGAACGCGGTCGACGGCCCGATCCCGTCCTGTTCGACGCAGGCGATCTTCGTCTACGGCCTCGCGCTGCGCGAGCAGGGCCACGAGGAGAAGGCGAAGTCGATGTTCGAGCAGGCCTACGCACGGGACCCGTCGCTGACCGGCGCGGCCGACGCCATCCGGTCGCCCTCCTACCGGATGCCCCCCACGACGCCCGAGCAGATCGCCGAGCGCACCGACCGGTGGGACCCGAAGTCGGTGCCCGATCGCGCCGAGTCCCTGGTGTCGTCGACCTCCGGGGACCCCGCCGAACAGAATTCGCTGGTGACCGAGGCGCAACGGGAGCTGGCCGAACAGATCGGGCTCGAGTCGGTCAAGCAGCAGGTGGCCAAACTGCAGTCCACCGCGACCCTGGCGAAGGTCCGCGCCGACCGCGGGCTGTCGACGTCGGCCCGCAGCCTGCACCTGGCTTTCACCGGACCGCCCGGCACCGGCAAGACGACCGTGGCCCGCATCGTCGCCAAGATCTACTGCGGCCTCGGCTTCATCAAGTCCGACAAGGTCGTCGAGGCCACCCGCCGCGACATGGTCGGTGAACACCTCGGCAGCACCGCCATCAAGACCGCGGCGCTCATCGACTCCGCGATGGACGGCGTCCTGTTCATCGACGAGGCGTACACGCTCATCCAGCAGGGGCTGTCCGGCGGCGACGCGTTCGGTCGCGAGGCGGTCGACACCCTGTTGGCCCGGATGGAGGACGACCGTGACCGGCTGGTCGTGATCATCGCCGGTTACGACGCCGAGATCGATCGGTTCCTCGCCTCCAACGACGGACTGGCGTCGCGCTTCGCGCGCCGGGTGCGCTTCGACTCCTACACGCCTGACGAGCTCGCCCGCATCGCCGATTTCATTGCGCGCAAACGTGATTCGTCGTTGACCCGGGATGCGATGCTCGAGATCGAGCAGGCGTGCGCTCCGCTGTACCACGACGTCCGCGAGCATCAGGGCACCGCGCGGCGCGCCACCGATCTCGCCGGCAACGGCCGTTTCATCCGCAACATCATCGAGGCGGCCGAGGAGGAGCGCGAGTTCCGGCTCAGCACCGCCGGCGACTTCGATTCACTCAGCCAGGACGACCTGATGCGCATCGAGACCACGGATGTCCGGGCCGCCATCTCGGGCGTGCTCTCCGGCCTCATGCGCTGACCGCGCCCCATCCCATCCCGCACCACCGGTCACCACCCGGACCGCTTCCCGAGGAGTTCCGTGATGTCTGTTCCCGCCCGCCGATCCCGCCCCGCCGAGCTGGCCGCGGGCCTGTCGATGGCCGCGATGATGATGCTGGCGATCGGTGCGTGTTCGTCCGACGACGCCGCGCCCGCGCCTTCATCCGACAGCGCGGTCCCGACCACGAGCGCCACCGAGACGAGCAGCTCCGCCACATCTGCGGACAGCAGCCGGGCCAGTGCGTCACCGTCGCGCGTCTCCGAGTCCGGTTCCGACGCCGGGTCCGGCTCCGCGTCGACCATGACGTGCACGGAGTTCCGCGAACTCGACGACGCCCGGCGGGCGGCGGTCCTGACCGATCTGGACGTGACCGACAATGTCCAGCAGGTGGCCACGGTGGCGGCGACGGTCTGCCTGACGCGGCCCGACGACACCATCGCCGCTGTCGTCGCCGAACTCCTCCCGCGCTGATAGTTTCACCAGCTATGAGCAACAGTCCGTGGGCCCTGCTGCACGGGCCGCTGTTCACTCGGGACAGCCCGCTCGACCGCAGGCACGCCGCTGCGCGGATCAGCGCCTACATCTACGGCAACATCCTGATTCTCGCCGTGCTCATCCCGTTGCACGTCGAGGACGACTTCGTCGGGATCGCGATCCTCGCGGGCACCGCCGCGTCGACCTTCATCGCGCACGTCTTCGCCGAGGGGGTCTCCCGCCGGGTCTCCGACGGCAAGGTCCAGCCGTCGCGGTCGGAGGTGTTGGCTCATCTCCGCGACTCGGTGCCGATCCTGACCTCGGCGCTCCTGCCGTGCGCGATCCTCCTGCTCGGCCTGATCGGCTGGCTCGAGCCGCGGACCGCCCAGCTCGTCGCGGAGGTCGTGATCCTTCTCCGCATCGGCGGCACGGTCTTCGTCATCGACCGACTCAACAACGAACGTCCCAGCCGGGCAACGCTGCTCAGTGCCGCCGCGGTCACGCTGGTGGCGACCGTGATCGTCGCGATCAAGGTCGTGGTCACGCACTGAGGCGCTCGGACGTCAGCCGCCGGCACCCTCGGTGGTGACCGTGAGGATCGCCTCGGTGAATTCCGGCCGGCAGATGACGAGGTCGGGCAGGTAGGTGTCCTCGTTGTTGTAGACGAGGGGCGAACCGTCGATCCGCCCGCACCACAGGCCCTTCGCCTTCGCGACGGCGACGGGTGCGGCCGAATCCCACTCGTATTGGCCGCCGGCGTGGACATAGGCGTCGGCCTCGCCGCGCACCACCGCCATCGCCTTGGCACCGGCGGACCCCATGGGCAGCACCTCGCCGGCCATCGCCGCGGCCACCTCGTCGGCGAAGGCCGGTGGGCGCGAACTGCTCACGACGACGCGCGGGACCCCGGTCCGGGGCCGGGACGCCAGGCCTTCCACGGGCTCGACGGCGGAACCGTCGTCGAGGTAGGTCACCCCGAGGGCCGGCAGGGCGACCGCACCGGCGATCAGCCCGTCATCGGCCGACCACAGCGCGACGTGCACGGCCCAGTCGCTGCGGCCCCCGCCGGGTTCGTAGGTGCCGTACTCGCGCGTGCCGTCGACCGGATCGATGATCCACACGCGCGACGCCGACAGTCGCGACTTGTCGTCGGCCGACTCCTCGGACAGCACCGCGTCGTCCGGACGCTCCTGTGCGAGACGCCCGAGGATGAACTCGTCGGACCGCCGGTCGCCCTCCTCACCGAGCTCTTTGCCCGTCAAGCCGCTGGAGCGTCGAATGTCGAGCAGGAGTTCACCTGCGGCGGTGGCCAGTTCACCGGCCAGGGCACGATCGTCGGTCACGGGGTTTCCTCTCGGTCGGGATACCGGTGGCAGGACGCGGCGCTTCGCGCCGGACGGCTATGAGGCTGCGCTCACAGACCCAGGTTACGCAGCACCAGGTCGGCGACCTCGGACGGCGGGCCGTCGTCGGGGGTGATGTGCAGATCCGGGTCGGACGGACGCTCGTAGGGCGAGTCGATGCCGGTGAACTGACTGATCTCCCCCCGCCGCGCGCGGTCGTACAGCCCCTTCGGGTCGCGTCGTTCGCATTCGGCGAGCGGGGTGTCGACGAAGATCTCGTAGAACGGCAGCCCGCGCTCGGCGTGGATCTCCCGGGCCCGCTGCCGTTCCTCGGCGAACGGGCTGATGAGCGAGACGATCGCCACCGAACCCGAATCGGCGAACAGCGCCGCCACCTCGCTGGTCCGGCGGATGTTCTCCCGGCGGTCGTCGTCGGAGAAGCCCAGATCCGAGTTCAGGCCGTGCCGCAGGTTGTCCCCGTCCATCAGGTACGCCGGACGCCCCTCGGCGACGAAGCGCCGCTCGAGTTCGACCGCCAGCGACGATTTCCCGGAGCCGGACAGACCGGTCAGCCAGATCGTCGCGCCGCGGTGCGCACGGTGCTCACGCCCGACCTTCGTCGCCTGCCAGACGACATGACTGTCGTGACTCACCGGCGCCGTGATCATCCCCGCACCGACGGTCCGGTTGGTCGCCTCGTCGATCAGGATGAAGCTGCCCGTGTCGCGGTTGCGCCGGTACGAGTCGAAGGTCACCGGCTCCTGGGTGTGCAGGGTGACGCGCCCGATCTCGTTGAGCGACAATCCCTCCGCGTCCTCGTCGCGGTGCAGCGAGTTGACGTCGAGGCGATAGTTGAGCCCGTTGACCTGCGCGCGGGTCAACCGGGTTCCGCAGAGCAGCTGATACCGGTTGCCCGGTCGCAGTTCGGCGTCGTCGGCGAACCAGCACACCATCGCGTCCAGGTCGCGTCCCACGTACGGCCGGTTGTTGGGGCGGGCCAGCATGTCGCCGCGCACGATGTCGATCTCGTCGGCGAGTTCGACGGACACGGCCATCGACGCGAAGGCCTCGTCGACCGGTTGGCCACCGGGCGCCCAGATCTCGGTGATGGTGGTGCTGAAACCGCTGGGCAGGACGACGATCTCGTCGCCCTTGGCGAGTACACCGCCGGCGACGGTGCCCGCGTAGGCGCGGTGGTCGGCGCCGTCGCTGCGCTGCGGCCGGATCACGTACTGGACGGGCAGACGGGTGTCGATCAGGTTGCGGTCGGAGGCGATGTAGACGTGCTCGAGGTGATTCAGCAGCGGACGCCCCTCGTACCACGGCATCGCCGCGGACTGTTCGACGACGTTGTCGCCCCGCAGCGCCGACATCGGGATGAACGTCAGGTCGACGACGTTGAGCTTGGTCGCGAAATCGACGAAGTCGGCGCAGATCTCGTCGAACCGCTCCTGCGACCAGTCGACGAGGTCCATCTTGTTCACGCAGACCGTCAGGTGCGGGATGCCGAGCAACGACGACAGGAACGCATGCCGACGCGTCTGTTCCAGCACGCCCTTGCGCGCGTCGATGAGGATCATCGCCAGATCGGCGGTCGAGGCGCCGGTCACCATGTTGCGCGTGTACTGCACGTGGCCCGGCGTGTCGGCGATGATGAACTTTCGCCTGGGCGTGGCGAAGTACCGATAGGCGACGTCGATGGTGATGCCCTGCTCGCGTTCGGCACGCAGCCCGTCGGTCAGCAGGGCGAGGTTCGCGTACTCGTCACCGCGCTCGGCGCTGGTGCGCTCGATCGATTCGAGCTGGTCGGTGAAGATCGCCTTCGAGTCGTAGAGCAGCCGGCCGATGAGTGTCGACTTGCCGTCGTCCACCGAGCCCGCGGTCGCCAGACGCAGCATCTCCGTCGCGCCGCCGACGGCGTTGAGGTCGCCCATCAGAAGTAGCCTTCCTTCTTGCGGTCTTCCATCCCCGACTCGGAGATCCGGTCGTCGGCGCGCGTGGCTCCCCGCTCGGTCAACCGGGTGACCTCGATCTCCTCGATCACCTTCATCACGTCGTCCGCGCCGGACAGCACACAACCGGTGCACGTGGCGTCGCCGACCGTGCGGAACCGGACCGTCTCGGTCCGCACCTCCTCGCCCGGGAGTTCCTGCAGGAAGCGGGTTTTCGCGAGCAGCATGCCGTCGCGCGGGATGACCTCGCGCTGGTGCGCGTAGTAGATCTCGGGTAGATCGATGCCCTCCGCCGCGATGTACTGCCAGATGTCGAGTTCGGTCCAGTTCGACAACGGGAAGACCCGGATGTGCTCGCCCTTGGCGTGCCGTCCGTTGTACAGCCGCCACAGCTCGGGCCGCTGCTCGCGCGGATTCCACGCGCCGAACTCGTCACGGAAGCTGAACACGCGCTCCTTCGCCCGCGCCTTCTCCTCGTCGCGCCGGGCCCCGCCGAACACGGCGTCGAAACGGTTCTCGGTGATCCCGCGCAACAGCGCCGCGGTCTGCAGCCGGTTGCGGCTGGCACCCGGGCCGGTCTGCTCGACGACCCGCCCGGCATCGATGTCGTCCTGCACCGAGCTGACGAGAAGGCGAACCCCGGTCTCGGCGACCACGCGATCGCGGTACTCGATCACCTCGTCGAAGTTGTGCCCGGTGTCGACGTGCATGAGCGGGAACGGGATCGGCGCCGGCCAGAACGCCTTCCGCGCCAGATGGAACATCACCACGGAGTCCTTGCCGCCGGAGAACAGCAGAACCGGACGTTCGAAGGTCGCGGCGACCTCACGGAAGATGTGGACCGATTCGGCCTCGAGCGCCGCGAGGTGCGAGAGCTCGTACCCGCGATGGTGCGGACGACCACCGGTTGTGGACTCGGAGCGAACCAGACGACGTTCGCCGTCGGCATCGATGGTGATGGCCACCGGAGCAACCCCCTTGACATGTCGAATATTCGACACTAAGTGTTGACAATGTGACACAAACCGTAGGTGACTTCTCTGCCGCGCGTCAACCGGCACGTGCGGCGTCACCGCCCACCGCCCGGGTCGTCCGCATCGTCGAGCTCCTCGCGGGCGCCGAGCAGCCGTCGATGACCCTGGCCGAGATCGTCCGTCAGACCTCGATGTCGCGCGCCACCGCGCACGCCGTCGTCTCGGAACTCGTCGACTGCGGATGGCTGATCCGGGACCCGTCGGCAGGCACCTTCGGCGTCGGACCGGCCTTCGTCGGCCTCGTCCGAAACGCCGACGGCGCCGACCATCTCGTACGGTGGGCGGCGTCGGCAGCGCGGGATCTCTGCGACCGGTTCGCCGTCCCGAGCTTCGTCGCCCGGCGGACCTCCGCGGACGCGGTGAGCCTGGCGTCGCACGCCTTTCCACCCCACCTCGCGCCGGAGACCGCGCAGCATCCCTGGTTGCGCAACGGCAGCCGCATCCGGCTCCGCCCGCCGATCTGTCGGGAGTTCATCGCCTTCGACCCGGACGACGCCCGGTCGAACTGGATCGGCCAGGCCGCCGAGTCCACCCGCACCCGGCTGGGCATGGTGCTCGACGTCGTCGCCGAACGCGGCTACTCGATCGAGCGCATGACCGACGACCACGTGGCGATGATCGAAGCCCTGAGCTCCCTCGACACCATGTCGGACACCCTGCGCGCGCGGGTCGGCGACCTGCTCACCGAGCTGTCGGTCATCGATTACCTGCCCGAGGAGATCGACGCCTGCGCGGCCGACGGCACGGGGGTACCCGTGGTCACCATCGGCGCCCCCGTCTTCGACTCCGCCCGTCGGGTGGTCGCGGCCATCGTCGTCTGCCCGAACACCACCCTCGACGTGGACGAAGTGCGCCGACTCGGCGAGGCCACGCGTGCTGCCGCCGACGGGATCTCGAGTCATCTCAGCTGAGGGGCGGGTCGACCGAACGAATGAACACTGCGCCCGGAAATACCCACGAAACGGACTTCCTGCGGAAAACTGGCCGGTGATCACGACACGTCACCGTCGCCACCAGCAAGGGAGTCGAGATATGCCCAGCACCAAGACGATCACCCGGTTGGCCGCCGCCATCGCTCTGACCTCGGCTGCCGGGCTCGGCGTCGCGGCCACCGGCGACGCGAACGCGGTGTCCCGCGAGTATCCGCTGTCGACCTGCGTGGGCCTGAGCCCGAACGTCGTCGACGTCCCGTTCCTGGCTCGACGCACGATCGTGAGCACGTATGCCGGCAACGCCTACATCGCCGCCGACTTCACCAGCTACTTTCCCGGCGGCTACCAGTCCTCGGCCCGCCTGGACTGGCACAACCTGGCCACCGGCAAGCGCGGCTCGAAGGTCAGCAACGTCCGCGTGAACCCGCCGTACCAGGGCGTCCACTACTTCGTGATCCCCGTCAACCAGATCGGCAAGGGCCGGGTGAACGTGACCTTCAGCGCGGTCAACCGGAACGCGCTCTGGAGCGTGCCGTCCACGAGCTGCAGCGGGAGCATCGTCATCCCCTGAGCCGGACCGCCACCGATGACTTCCGGGGGCACCCAACCGCCCCCTAATCCGAAAGAAGCGACCCCATTGCTCCCTGAGGTGTGAGGAGCGATAGCGACGAGCCACGAAGGGCCTGGTGAGACAGGTTGCGGAGCCCTTCGTGGCTCGCTTCGCTCGCACCTCAGGGAGCAGAGATGTGGACGCTTAAGAGTGTTCTTTCGTAGTCCACGCAAGACCTGCAACGCTGCCGGCCCGACACAACGGCGCCACTTCGACGGAACTTGCGCTGCCCCGACATGTGACCGGCAGACAACGCTCGAGAGCGTTCTGTTCATGCTCCCTGAGGTGCGAGTGAAGCGAGCCACGAAGGGCCATGTTCGATGCTCGCCCGCCCTTCGTGGCTCGTCGCTTGCGCTCCTCACACCTCAGGGAGCAGGGGTTATGGTGTTCTTTAGGGCTAAACAGCAGAGGAAACATCGAATGGTGTTCGTCGCCAACATGTTTCGCGAGTTCGCCGAGATGATGCCGACGACAGCCGCCTCCTCGACGGCCGGATCCAGGAGCTCACCTATCGCCCCACACCGCACTTCTGACCCCGGCGATCACCCACACCGACTACCAACCAAGCACTTGCTAGGTTAGTCTCGGGGGCATGAGTGACGCCGTCATCCCACCTCCGCTCGGACCCGACGATCTGGGCCCGGATACCTCACCGGTCGCCTACGAGACCGGCGGCCCCGACGGCGCGGTGGCCTATGTGACGCTGAACCGCCCGGAGTACCGCAACGCGCAGAACTCGGTGATGACCTATTCGCTCGACGCCGCGTTCCGCAAGGCCGTCGACGACGCCTCGGTGAAGGTGATCGTGCTGCGGGCGAACGGCAAGCACTTCTCGGCCGGACACGACATCGGCACCCCCGAACGCGACTTCGACACCTACTACGAGAACGCGGCCGTCCTGCACTGGGACCACACCGACAAGACCGGTGCCGACCAGCGTCTCGCCCGCGAGATGGAGGTGTACATGGGGATGTGCCGCCGCTGGCGCGACATCCCCAAACCCCTCATCGCCCAGGTCCATGGCGCGTGCATCGCCGGCGGTCTCATGCTCGCCTGGATCTGCGACTTCATCGTCGCCTCCGATGACGCGTTCTTCTCGGACCCGGTCGCCCGCATGGGCATCCCCGGCGTCGAGTACTTCGCCCACGCCTTCGTGCTCGGCCCGCGCCGGGCGAAGGAGATCCTCTTCACCGGTGAACGTTTCACCGCGACGCAGGCGGCCGACTGGGGCATGGTCAACCACGTCGTTCCCCGGGACGCCCTCGAGACCAAGGTCAACGAGATCGCCGAGAAGGCCGTCGCCATGCCGATGCAGGGGCTCTTCCTGAGCAAGAAGGCCGTCAACATCTGCGAAGACCAGATGGGACTGCGCAACTCGATGGATTCGGTGTTCGGCTGGCACCACTTCGCGCACGCGGCGAACTCCGAGGCGGGTGGCGACTCCCTCGGCGGGATGGACGCGAAGTCGATGAAGGCGTCGGCGTCGACCGGCGCCGCCGCGGGATCGGGGAGCTGACATGGACCTGCTGTTCGACGACGCCGCCGACGCCTTCCGCGCCGAGGTCCGCGCCTGGCTGGCCGATCATGTTCCGCGCGAACCGCTTCCGTCGATGGACACCGCCGAGGGATTCGAGGCGCACCGCGAATGGGAGCGGACGATGGCCGCCGACCGGATGTCGGTCGTCAGCTGGCCGGAGGAATACGGCGGCCGCGATGCCCCGCTGCTGCACTGGGTCATCTTCGAAGAGGAGTACTACCGTTCGGGTGCTCCCGGACGCGTGAGCCAGAACGGCATCTTCCTGCTCGCACCCACCCTGTTCGAGCACGCGAGTCCTGCTCAGCTGGAACGCATCCTGCCGCGGATGGCCAACGCCGACGACATCTGGGGTCAGGCGTGGAGCGAACCCGAGGCCGGGAGCGACCTCGCCTCGCTGCGGTCGACCGCCGTCCGTACCGACGGCGGCTGGCTGCTCAACGGTCAGAAGACCTGGAGTTCGCGGTCGAGCTTCGCCGACCGCGCCTTCGGCCTGTTCCGCACCGACAAACAGGCGCAGCGCCACAAAGGTCTCACCTACTTCATGTTCGACCTGCGCAGCGAGGGCGTGACCGTCCGGCCGATCGCACAGCTCGACGGCGAGGCCGGGTTCGCAGAGCTGTTCTTGGAGAACGTCTTCGTCCCCGACGATCCGTCGAATCCGGGCGAGTCAGGTGTCATCGGCGAGGTGGACAACGGGTGGCGGGTCGCGATGAGCACCGCCGCCAACGAACGCGGGCTGTCGCTGCGCGCGCCCGGCCGGTTCCTGGCCACCACCGACCGCCTCGTCGAACTGTGGCGGTCGAACCGGGACGACGTCCCGTCGACGGCGAACACCGATGCGCGCGTGGCGGATGCGTGGATCGGGTCACGAGCCTACGAGCTGTCCACGTATCAGACGGTGAGTCGTCTCGCGGCCGGTGGTTCGCTCGGCATGGAGTCGTCGATCAACAAGGTGTTCTGGTCGCAGTGGGACATCGCCGCTCACGAGACCGCCCTCGACCTGCAGGGCCCGGCCGCCGAGCTCGACGACCGGTGGACCGACGGCTACCTCTTCTCGTTGTCCGGGCCGATCTACGCGGGTACCAACGAGATCCAGCGCAATGTCATCGCCGAGCGCCTGCTCGGCCTTCCCCGTGGAGATCGGTGATCATCATGGACTTCCGACTCTCCGACATCCACACCGACCTCGCCTCGACGGTGGACGCCATGCTGGGCAAGGCCGACATGCCGACCGCCACGCGCGCCTGGGCGGCCGGTGACCGCGCGGCCGTCGCCAAGGTCTACTCACAGCTGGCCGACGCGGGCATCAGCGGACTCCTGATCGACGAGTCACACGGCGGCAGCAGCGCCGGGGCCGTCGAGATGGTCGTCGCCGTCGAGCAACTCGGACGCCACTGTGCCCCGGGCCCGATCGTCGAGAGCGTCGCCGTGTTGCCGATCCTGCTGCACGACGCCGACGTGTCGGGCCCGCTCAGCGACCTCGCCGAGGGGCGGCTGGCGACCTGCGCGATCGGACCGCTCCAACCGTTGGCCGCCGACACCGCCTCCGCCGATGTCTACCTCGTCGAGGACGGAGTGCTCTCGCGGGCCACCGTGCAGAGCACCGAGCCCTCGGTCGACAGCACCCGGACGTTGTCGCGGGTCACCGCCGGCGACGTCCTGGCCACCGGGGTCGATGCGTCCGACGCCGCGGACGCGGGCGCACTGGCCACGGCTGCTCAGCTGCTCGGCCTGGGTCAGGCGATGCTGTCCATCGCCTCGGACTACGCGCAGTCGCGCAAGCAGTTCGGCCGACCGATCGGGTCGTTCCAGGCCGTCAAACATCATCTGGCCGACGTGGCGATCGCCATCGAGATGGCCCGCCCCCTCGTTCACGCGGCCGCCCTCGGCGTCGACGGCCAGGTGCCGGAGGGCACCGACGTCTCGCGCGACATCTCGGCGGCGAAGGTCTCGGCCGCCGAGGCCGCCGACCTGTCGGCCCGCCGCTCGCTGCAGGTGATGGGGGCGATCGGGTATACCGCCGAGCACGACATCTCGCTGTACATCACCAAGACCCGGGCGCTGCTCAACGCCTGGGGCTCCCCTGCCGTACACCGCCAACGCATCCTGGAGACGCTGTGACCGTCAGTACCGGCATCGAAAGCCCGGCCATCGGCGCGGAGGAACGGGAGGCACTCGTCGAGGCGGTGCGGGATCTCCTGCGTCGCCGGGGCGATTCGACGACGGTCCGCACGGCCATGTCCGCCACGGGGCGCATCGACTCGAACCTGTGGCAGACGCTGTGCACCGAGATCGGCGTCGCCGCGCTGGCTGTCCCCGAGCGATTCGGCGGTGCCGGGGCGTCATGGATGGAGTCGGCCGCGGTGCTCGAAGAACTGGGCGCCGCACTGAGTCCCGTCCCCGCGCTCGGCTCCGCACTCGCCACCGGCACGATCCTGCTCGCGGGTGACGACGACGCGTCGTCGCGACTTCTGCCCGCCCTGGCCGCAGGCGAGCGGACCGCGGCGGTGTGCTGGGCCGGTGAACGCGGCTGGCAGGCACCCGGTGTGCGCGCCGATGCCGGACTCCTCACCGGGACAGCCCACTTCGTCGTCGACGGCGAATCGGCCGACGTGCTCCTCGTGCTCGCAGCCGAACCGGGGACGCACCTGACCCTGCACGAGGTGGCCGCCGATGCGGACGGCGTCTCGGTGTCGCCGATGCCCGTCCTCGACCCGACCCGGGCGCTGTCCTCGGTGCGCTTCGACGAGGTCGCGTCCGCGGCGATCCCGGCGCCGGACGATCTCGCGTCCCGGCTCCGCGCGCTCGCGTGGGCCCTGCTGTCCGCCGAGCAGGTCGGGGGCGCGCAGCGAGCGCTCGACCTCACGGTCGAGTACACCAAGTCCCGCAAGCAGTTCGGGCGCACCATCGGCTCGTTCCAGGCCCTCAAGCATCGGATGGCCGACATGTACGTGCTGGTCGAGACGGCGCGGTCGATCTCCCGCGCCGCCGTGGCCGCCCTCGCCGCCGACGACCCGGACACCGCCGACCTGGCGCTGGCCGCCCACGTGTACTGCTCCGATGCCAATCGTCGTGTCGCGGGCGAGGCCATCCAGCTGCACGGCGGCATCGGCATCACCTGGGAGCACGACATCCAGCTCTATTTCAAACGCGCACAGGCCACGTCGCAGATGTTCGGTGCCCCGCACACCGCGGTTACCGAAGCGGCCCGCGCACTGCGCTGACCGACCTCAGTGTCGCCGCGGCCGCCACCGGGCGAGCAGCCGCTCGACCGGGTCGGTCAGCAGCAGTAGGAACAGCGGCAGATTTCCGCTGCGCGGGAACACGATCGCGACGCCCAGTGCGACCGCGAGGATGATGAACGTGGCGACTCCGCTCGATGAGGCAACCCATCGGTCGGTCGCGTCGTCGTCGGCGAGCAGTTCTCGGTGCCGACGACCCCATTCGGCGATCGCGATGAGCGAGCCCACCGAGACGGCCAGCACACCGATGTAGAGGATGTTGGCCTGCTCGATGTGGGCGCCGTCGATGAGGGCCGTCGCGAAGGGCAGCGCCACGATCGTGAGTAACCAGATGAAGTGGAGGTTGATCAGCGTGCGGTCGTAGGCGCGGAAGTACTCCATCGTCTGCTGGTGCTGGCGCCACAGGATCCAGATGACGCCGAAACTGATGATGAAGCTGACCAGTTCGATCGAGTTGTCGGACACCACGTCCGCGACCGACGAATCCTCGCGCAGGTCGTTGGCGATGTCGACGAGCGGGAGCACCAGCAGGGTCAGCGCGATCGCGACCACCGCGTCGGCGAATGCGATGAGCCGGCTCAGTCCCTCTGCCGACTGTCGGTTCTCCGGTTCTGCCATGCGATGCACTGTAGAACGACCGACGGGCGGCCGGTGGGTCAGACGGCGAAGGCCGCCTCGACCGTTGCCTCGTCGAGTCCGTAATCGGCGAGCTGGTATCGGTGCTGCGGTTTGCGCGCACCCGACCGGCTCTCCTCGTCGAGCGCGGTCACCGCCGCGCGCGCATCCTCCGACATCGGGGTGTCCAGCGCCGCGTACACCCGCTCGACGGTGCCCATCGGGTCGTTGCGCAGATCGGTGAAGTCGATGTCGAGGAACTGGGCCGGGTCGTACCGCTTCCGTGCGGTGGAGAACTCACGGAGTCCGCGCGACCACAGCTCGAGCTGGTCCTGGCCCACCTGCTCGCCGGTGAACGTCGTCGACCATCCCGGGGTGGCGTGTTCGGCCAAGCTGCACATCGACGCGATGAGAGTGCTGGGCGGCCGGTGCGTCTGGATCACCAGGGCATCCGGGTACGCCGCCATGAGCGCGTCGAGCGCGAACAGATGGCTGGGGTTCTTGAGCACCCACCGCTTGCCGGGATCGTTGAGCCCGATCAGCTGCAGGTTCTTGCGGTGTCGGAGATACGCCGGCGTCCAGTCCTGTTGGGCGAGCCACCTCGAGTAGGTCGGGATGTGCGCGAGGGATTCGTACGAGATCGACATGACGCTCTGGCGGAGCAGCTGCCAGCACTCCTCGACCTCGCCGGCGTCCATGTAGTGCAACCCCATGAACTCGGGATTCTCGACGTGATGTTGCTCGAACCCGGCCTGGATCTGCTGGTAGACGGGGTTGTCGGACCAGGTGTCGCGCGGCGGCCGGGGCTGCGGGAACTCGGCGAGCCACATCTCGACGCCCTGGTGCGCCGGATCGGCGGCCAGGAGTCGGTGCAGCGCAGTCGTTCCCGTGCGCGGCAGGCCGGTCACGAAGATCGGCCGCGTCACCTCGACGTCGGCGTACCCCGGGTTCGCCTTCCACGACGCCTCGCTGAGCAACCGGGCGACCAACGCGCCCTTGAGGAAGAAGCGGAACATCTTGCTGCCCATCTCGGTCAGTCCCGCCTCGGACCGGTACGACTCGAGCAGGATGCCCAGGGGCTCCAGGTAGTCGGTGTCCCCGAAGTCGTCGAGGCCGGTGGCGCGAGTGGCCGAGGAATGCAGGTCCTCTATCGTGCCGACGTCGGTGCGTGCCGCACTAGTCATGGTATTCACCGCAATTCACGTCCAGGGTGTGCCCGGTGATGGCGCGCGCCATCGGCGAGGCGAGGAACACGACGGCGTCGGCGATCTCGTCCGGCTCCGGCAATCGCTTGAGGTCGGACTTCGACGCCGTCTGCTCGTAGACGTCGTCGGGCGAGATCCCGTATTTCTTGGCGACCTCGCCGAAGTACCACTTCAGCTGGTCGTCCCAGATGTAACCCGGTGCGACCGAGTTGATGCGAATCCCCTTGTCGCCGAGTTCGGAGGCCAGCGACTGCGACATCGCCAGCAGCGCCGACTTCGCGATCTTGTAACTGCCGTAACGGGGTTCGGAATGACGGATGACCATCGAGTTGATGTTCACGATCGAGCCGCCGGCCTCGGCCAGCGCGTCGGTGAACGCTCGGATGACCCGCAACGTGCCCAGCACGGTGACGTCGATGCTGCTCGCGATCTGATCGAAGTCGGTGCGGGACAACGGTTTCATCGACGGGAGGGCGAAGGCGTTGTTGACCAGTACATCGGCCCGGCCGAACTCGGCGACGGTGGTGGCGACCAGGCTGTCGACGGCGGCGTCATCGGTGATGTCGGCCGGCACGACGAGACTCGTCCCGCCGGCGGCGTCGATCTCGGCGGCGACCTCTTTCAGACGCGATTCCGTGCGGGCGGCGAGGACGACCCGCGCCCCCTCCGCAGCGGCGCGCAGACAGATCGACCGCCCGAGTCCCGGACCGACACCCGAGACCACGACGACCTTGTCGGCGAGCAGCCCCCCCTGTGCGCTCATCCCAGCATCCTCTCGGCGAACCCGCGCTGACGTGCCGCGATCCGCTCCGCCCAGCCGTCGGCGTCGATCCTGTTGTGCTCGAGGTGCGGCAGATGGTCGGCGACCGCGTCGAACGCGACGACCTGTGCGGTCGGGCCCAGGTCCGGGCCGATCGGCGAATCACTGCGCTGCCAGCGGAACTGCAGGATGCCCGTCGACCGGCCGGTCGTCTCGATCCAGTTCGCGACGCCCGGGTCGCGGTGGGACACCACCATGCGGATCATGCCGTCCGGATCCACCTGCGCCTGAGCGGAGTTCAGGCTGGTCTGGTGGTTGACGTAGTCCAGCGAGATGTACCACATACTGCCGAGCTGGAATCCCTGGTACGGGGCGTCGGACCGCGGAATGGTGATCACCATCGCCTCGTCGGGCCCCAACCGGAAGTGTCCGACGGAGGAGAACTGCGTACTGAGGCCGCCCGGGGTCTGCCGCGGTTCGGTGAACGTGTTGACCGGCTCGTCGAGGTAGAACCACTTCGGGAAGTTGAACCACGTGTTGATGCGAGCCGTCAGCATCTTGCCGGCCGTCGCGTACCGGCGGGACACCCGGGCCAGGTCCGGCTCCGGCGGCGCGGTCCCGACGGTGTCGACCCGTTCGATGGTGATCGACCCCTTGCGTTCGGACCAGTCGGAGTAGACCTCGCGCACCGCGAGCATCGACGCGCCCTCCCCGAGCGGGAAGTAGTCGTCCGGCGCATCCGGGATGGGTGGGCCGAAGGTCAGCTCGAACGACCCGTCGTCGGCGATCGTCAGCCGCCGGTCGTCGAACGCATCCTCGCCGCCCGGTACCGACGAGGCCGTGTAGTCGCCGCGCAGGACCTGGAAGCTGAGATCGGTTGTCGTACCGCGCCGCCCGCGTACCCGGTAGGTCCCGGTGGGCTCGACGTCTGCGTGATAGTAGAGCGTGTCCGGATTGTCCAGGCCCATCTTCGTCGACGGCCCGGTGGACGTCACGAAGTTCGGGTGGGAGATGGACCGGGCGCGCACCAGCTGGACGATGGCGGCGATACTCCCCGCGAGGTAGTCGTAGCCTTCGGCGAGATCTTGGTCGGTCTCGGCGAAATCGGCCGATGCGACCAGCGTCTCGGCCTCCGCGATCGCATCCAGGAGGGGCTGAGTGACCAGCGGCGGTGCGTCACTCGTTGTTTCGGTTGACGATGTCTCGGTCGTCGCTGTCTCGGTGCTCGTCGCGTCGTCGACGGTCATAGCCAGGTGTCCCCACCCGTCCACGTGAGGAAGTTTTCCAACTCTGCCTGTGCGGGCGTGACCCGCGGGTGTTCGGTCGACAGGTAGCCGCCACGGTAGAACAGCAACGGCTTGTCCTGCAGCACTTCTCCGAGAGTCAGTGCGCGGCCGATGACGATGTGATGGTCGCCGCCGTCGGTGACGGTCTCCACGTCGCATTCGACCCAGGTCAGGCTGTGCCGGATGACGGGGAGGCCGGCCGGTGACGGGTCCCAGGTGACGTTCGCGAACTTGTCGTCGCCGGGGGCGCCGAAGGCGGCGCTGACGTCCTGCTGGCGGTTCGACAGGACGTTCACGCAGAACTTGCCCGTCTTCTCGATGACCTTCCAGCTCCGGGAGGTCTTCATCGGGCAGAAGAGGACCAGCGGCGGGTCGAGCGACAACGCGGCGAACGACTGGCACGCGAACCCGACCGGCTTAGCCGCGTCGTCGAGGGTCGTGATGACGGTGACCCCGGTACAGAACTGGCCCATCGCCGTTCGGAACTGACGGGAGTCGAAGTCGGCGGACCCGTAGGGCGAACGCGTGGACTGCTGGGTCGCGGCGCCGGAGGGCATCTCGGACAAGGGCATCTCAGCCCTTGAACCCGACGCTGAAGTCATGCCCCCACAGACTCACTGCCGTGCTCTCCCGGGCGATCCACTCGTCGTCCTTCACCGTGCGCCCCTCACAACCGAATTCGATGTCGAAGCCGCCCGGCGTCTTCATGTAGAAGGACAGCATGAGGTCGTTGACGTGTCGGCCGAGCGTCGCCGACATCGGCACCTTCTTGCGCAACGCCCGGTCCAGGCACAGACCCACGTCGTCGGCGTTCTCCACCTCCACCATCAGGTGGACGATGCCGGTGCTGTTCGGGATCGGCAGGAACGCCAGCGAATGATGTCGGGGGTTGCAGCCGAGGAACCGCAACCACGGCACCTCGTCGCCCTCTTCGCGGCCGACCACCTGCGGCGGCAGACGCATCGAGTCGCGGAGCTTGAATCCCAGTACGTCCCGGTAGAACTCGAGCGCGGCCTTGTCGTCGGAGCAGGTCAGCACGACGTGCCCCAGGCCCTGCTCCTCGGTGACGAAGCGATGCCCGTACGGGCTGACGACGCGGCGGTGCTCGAGTGCAGCGCCGTGGAAGACCTCGAGGGTGTTGTCCGCCGGGTCGTCGAAGACGATCATCTCGGCGACCCGACGGTCGGCGACCTCCTCGTCCTTGCCCTCACGGAAGACCACACCCGCACGCGACAGCCGATCCCGGACATTCTGCAACTCAGCGGCATTCGCGACCTCCCAGCCCG
The DNA here is from genome assembly GCF_042668985.1 of Gordonia sp. NPDC057258. NCBI lineage: Bacteria > Bacillati > Actinomycetota > Actinomycetes > Mycobacteriales > Gordoniaceae > Gordonia > Gordonia sp. NPDC057258. Next base: position 36,443 of record NZ_JBHUXZ010000002.1, on the reverse strand, counting down.
CGCAGGCGAGCCGGTCGTGCTCGGACGGCACGATGACCAGACGGGCCGGGAAATCGTCCATCCGGAGATACAGGGCACCGTCGGTGAGACCGGAGCCCTCGATCATGCCGAGAACCTTGAGGCCGTAGGTGCGCCACGCCTCGATGTCGGTGGCCTCGATCCTCATGTACCCCAACGAGCGGATCGGACTGTCACTCATCTGCTACTCCTCTTTGTGCTCTTGCCGACGGTGCTGGCCGGACCCTTCGTGACGCCCTCCGCAAGCTCCGGGCTCCTCAGGGAGCGGAGAGGGGTGCCCTTCGCAAGCTCCGGGCTCCTCAGGGAGCGGAGGGGCGTGCCCTCCGCAAGCTCCGGGCTCCTCAGCGGCACACACACCTGCTGGGCCCAATCCCCCCTGCCCCCTGAGGTGCGAGGAGCGCAAGCGACGAGCCACGAAGGGCCTGGTGAGGCACGTTGCGAGACTTTGTCTTTGCTCCCTGAGGAGCGAGCTTGCGAGCGTCACGAAGGGTCACACCATCGTGTCGCCGATGGGAATCCCGAACTCGCCGTTGCCGAATGCGACGTAGGCGCGCTCCGGGTCGTTCGCGGCGTGCACGCGGCCGGCGTGGGCGTCGCGCCAGAAGCGCTGGATCGGTGTCCCGTTCTCGAGCGCGTGGGCGCCCGAGTTCTCGAAGAGCCGGTCGATCGCGGCGATCGCACGTCCGGTCGCACGCACCTGGTCGCGTCGAGCGGACAGCCGCAGTTCCATCGGGACCTCCTCGCCGGCGAGGATGAGGTCGTACTCGGCCTGCAGGTTGCCCGACAGCTGGCGCCACGCGGCGTCGATGTCGCTGGCGGCCTCGGCGATCCGGACCTTGGCGAACGGATCCTCCTTGGCCTTCTCGCCCGCGTAGGCGGCCCGGACCCGCTTGCCCTGGTGCTCGACGTGGGCGCGGTAGGCGCCGTAGGCCATGCCGACGATCGGCGTCGCGATGGTGCTGGGATGGATGGTGCCCCAGGGCATCTTGTAGACCGGCGCGGTGTTGCGCTCCAGGCCCGGGCTCTGCCCCATCGACATCGTGCGCATGCTGAGCATGCGGTGCCGGGGCACGAACACGTCCTTGACCTCGATGGTGTTGGACCCGGTGCCGCGCAGACCGACGACGTTCCACACGTCCTTGATCGTGTAGTCCTCACGCGGGATCAGGAAGCTGACGAAGTCGACGGGCTTGCCGTTCTTGATGACCGGACCCCCGACAAAGACCCAGTCAGCAGTCTCGCAACCCGACGACCACGCCCACGAACCGTTGACCTTGTAGCCGCCGTCGACGACCTCACCCATGCCCATCGGCGCGTACGACGACGAGATCCGGACATTGGTGTCCGAACCCCACACGTCTTCCTGCGCCTGCTGGTCGAAGAGGGCGAGGTGCCAGTTGTGGACGCCGATGATGCCCGACACCCAGCCGGTGGACCCGCAGGCCGACGCGATCCGGCGGACCGCTTCGTAGAAGGTGACCGGGTCGACCTGGTAGCCACCCCACTGCTCGGGCTGCAACAGCCGGAAGAAGCCGGCGGTCTCGAGGCTCGAGACGGTCTCGTCGGGGATTCGACGCAGATCCTCGGTCGACTGCGCACGCTGCTCGAGTTCCGGGAGCAGGACGTTGATCTTCTCCAGGACCTGCTCGGCGGCTTCGCTCCGTTGTGCTGGCATCTCGCCTGCTCCTACTCGTCTCTCCTCGGCCGGACGAGCCGGCCGCTGTACCCATCGAGTTCGAGATTAGAACACGTTCTCATTTCTGTCGAGGACTCGGACTTTATGCCCATGTACAGGCCCGATCGGCGTTCGGGACGACGATCGGGCTGACAAATCTGAAACGTGTTCTAGTATTGGGTACAGTTCTTCGACGCGACACCAGCCACAGACAGGAGAGGGCACATGTCTTCAGGACCCGAGACGATGACCCCGAGCAGCCCCGGCGCGCCGAGCGCAGCCGTCGCCTCCGACGGGGCCGATGTGGGTATCCGGGAGATCGACACGGGTGCGCCGCCCACCCGGTTCGCGCGCGGCTGGCACTGCCTCGGCCTGCACGAGGAGTTCGACGACGGCAAGCCCCACTCCGTCACGATCTTCGGCACCAAGCTGGTGGTCTGGGTCGACACCAAGGGCGAGGTGAACGTGCTCGACGCGTTCTGCCGGCACATGGGCGGTGACCTCTCCCAGGGCAAGCTCTCGGGCGACAACGTGGCGTGCCCGTTCCACGGCTGGCTGTGGAAGGGCAACGGACGCTGCGCCGGCGTGCCCTACGCCAAGCGCAACCCGAAGCTCGCGAAGACCCGTTCGTGGCCGTCGATGGTCCGCAACGGCCAGATCTTCGTCTACAACGATCCTGAGGGCAATCCGCCCCCGGAGGAGTGCATCATCCCCGAACTCGAGGAATTCGGGTCCGACGAGTGGACGCCCTGGACCTGGAACCGCATCGTCATCGAGGGGTCCAACTGTCGCGAGATCATCGACAACGTCGTCGACATGGCGCACTTCTACTACGTGCATTTCGCTCTTCCGGATTACTTCAAGAACGTCTTCGAGGGTGAGATCGCCGCGCAGTACATGAATTCGCACGGCCGGCCCGACGTCACCCTCGGCACCAATTACGGCGACAGCCGCCTCGAATCGATCGCGGCGTATTACGGCCCGTCGTACATGTTGAACCCGATGATCCAGTACTACGGCGGCTACGCGGTCGAGACCATCCTCACCAACTGCCACTACCCGATCGACGAGAACTCCTTCGTCCTGATGTACGGCGTGATGGCCAAGGTCCCGGACGGCCTGACCGCCGAACAGGCGTCGAAGATGGCCACCAAGATCAGCGCCGGCGTCGAGGTGGGCTTCCTGCAGGACGTCGAGATCTGGAAGAACAAGACCCGGATCGACAACCCGCTCCTCGTCGAGGAGGACGGCCCGGTCTACCAGCTCCGCCGCTGGTACGACCAGTTCTACGTCGACAAGGCCGACGTCACCGACGAGATGACCGGCCGGTTCGAGTACGAGATCGACACCTCCAAGGCCCTCGAGAGCTGGAACGAGGAGATCCAGGAGAACCTGCGCCGCCAGGAGGCCGAGAAGGCTGCGGAATCCACGGCGTCGGAATCCACGGAGAAGGCCGAGGTCTGACGTGACCCGGGCGGCAGGGGTTCGGATGGCAGGGGCTCCCGGGGGTTCCGACCGTTGGGCGAAGGCGCCCGACTTCCAGAACGATCCGGACCGGCTCGCCCGGGTTCACGAGGCCACCCGCCGCGACCGCGAGCACTACCTGCAGGGCGGGATGCGCGAGATCGAGTGCCGGGCATGCCACGCCTGCGTGCTGGTGAAGAAGACCAGTTCATTCCACACCAGCGTGCAGTGGAACGCCGACGCCCGGGACCGCTGCCTCGGCCTCGAGCAGATGCCCGCCGGCGGCGACGACGGGAACGGCCCGCTGCTGCCCGGAGCGATGATGCCGACGTGCGCCCGGTTGTCGGCCAGCATCGACCACGGGGTCACCGAGGGCATCATCCCGGCCGAGTCGCCCGCCACCGATCCCGACGGCTACTGGTGATCGGTTAACCGGAATTGCAGCACCATTAGATAACACAAGTCCCAGGCATCACACCGGTCACACGTTCGTCACACCTGGGGAACGACCGACGACACGTCGTTCCGCCTCGGCCAAGCTGTCGTCATGTCCGTTTCGATGACGCGCGCCAGGCGCGTGACCTGCACCATCGCACTCACTGCCGCGTTGTCGGTCGGCGTTCCCCTTGCCGGCTCCCCACTCCTCGACACCGGTCACGCCGCGGGCGCGGGGTCGTCGGATTCCTCCGGTTCGGTCCCGATCTATCTGCCGATCCCGACCACCGTCGGCCTCAACGCGCTCGGGGCGGCGATCACCCAGATCGGCAAGCCGTACAAGTGGGCCGGCGTCGGCCCGCATTCGTGGGACTGCTCCGGGCTGGTGCGGTGGGCGTTCTACACGACCGGCGTCCAGCTCCCCCGGACCAGCCAGCAGCAGGCGAAGGTCGGACACGCGATCCCGTTTCGCGCCCTCGCACCGGGCGACATCATCATCTTCGGTCGCGACGCCGGGCACGTCGGCATCTACGCGGGCGCCGGTCGGGTGTTCAACGCCTACGGCCCCAACGGCGTCCCCATCGGATTCACGAAGCTGAAGGACATGGGCTACATCAAGACGATTCGTCGGTTCGGTTGATCTCGACTCGGTCGGCGGCACCCGCACGCGGCCATACGGTGCTCAGCACCCAGAATCCGACGACGACGAGGAGCAGGATCGCGACCACGACGGTCCCGATCAGTCCGTAACCCGCCTGCATGTCGGGGAGGTCGGCGTCGAGCGCCTCGGACACGCGGTCGGAGAACAGATGCGCGGCGGGGTCGCTCAGCGTGCGGATGCCGACGACGAGCACGATGACCGACGCCAGCCCGATGAGGCCGATGGCGGACGGGCGCAGACGTGGGCGCCACCAGCCGAGGGCGGCGACCACCGCGATCACGGCACCGAGCACCACCACGCTCAGGCCCGGGCGGCCGGTGTTGTCCTCGAAGAAGAACGCGACATCGTCGTCGCTGGCGCCCAGGATCGTGACGCGTCCCAACCCGGTAATCGACGGCTCCACGCCCTCATCGGTACTGCCCCACTGCACCTGTGCCAGGAGCACCAGCAGCAGACCACCCGCCAGCATCGTCGGCCACGCGAGGCCGCGGAGTCGTTCGCCCGTCCCTTCATGCTTGGTCATCCGATCAGGGTGCCATGAGCCGACGTCGGTGGATATGAGTCGGACTCTGCGCAACGCCGTCCGCGACCGATGAGTTTGCGCGACCCTGTCAGTCAGAAGTTCCGACGGGCAGTCGTCCACCAGTTCACGCGGAGCAAGGAAGAGGACCCAGCAATGGCCGAGTATGCAGCCCCCTCCGGGGCACCGATCTGGTTCGACCTGATGAGCAGTGACACCGCGAAGGCCGAGGAGTTCTACGGCGCGATCTTCGGCTGGGAGGCCGAGGCCCCCGACGAGAAGATGGGCGGTTATCGCAACTTCCACAAGAACGGCAAGCGGGTGGCCGGGCTGAGCCCGGTGATGGAAGGCGCCGGGCCGCCCGACATCTGGACGGTGTACCTCCACACCGAGGATGCCGACGCCACGGTGAAGGCCGTCGAGTCGGCCGGGGGCTCGATCATGGTGCCGCCGATGGCCATCGGCGAGGAGGGCACGATGTTGATGGCCTTCGACACCGCGGGGGCGGCGATCGGATTCTGGCAACCGAAGAATCACAAGGGGTACACCGAGTTCGGCGAGCACGGCACGCCCTACTGGTTCGAGTGTCAAAGCATGGACTACGCCAAGTCCGTCGAGTTCTACCGGACCGTGCTCGGCGCGCGCATCGAGGAGGTCGGCACCGGTGGCGACCCGGACGCCGTCGGCCCCGACAGCTACGGCCAGATCTTCTACGGTGAGGCGTCGTACGCGGGGATCATGGACTCGGTCAAGCTCTTCCCGGCCGGGGTGCCGTCGTTCTGGCAGGTCTACATCACCGTCGACGATGTCGCCGCCACGGTGAAGCAGGCCGAATCGCTGGGCGCGGAGATCCTCATGGCCGGCGAGGACACCCCGTACGGGACGCTGGCCGCGATCAAGGATCCGATGGGCGCCCTGATCTGTCTGGGACATCCGCCCGCCGGCATGTGACGCGCGGCCGCGGTAGGGCTCGGTGCGCACCGAGTCCTACCGCGCAGGTCATCGGCGGCGTCAAACGTTCATCCCGCCGCAACGCGATGGCCGACGGCACCCTGTAGCGTCCGACTTCCACAGACACGATTCACCGTCATATCGCGTGGAACTCGTCGGCGTAGAACAGGATTCGCATGTCGGCACACGATTCGGCCGTCCCTCCCGCCTCCGTGCAGAGCTACCTCGACGAGGTCCCCACCTGGCGAGACGGCACACCCGCCCGCGCACACTCCGCAACCCGCTACTGCCGGGATCTCGTAGCCCCGCCCTTCCGACAAACCCACCCGTTTTCCGTAAACCCACCCGGTCCGAGCGTGGTGGGTTTACGGAAAAGGGGTGGGTTTGCGGATGCGGCTCCTCACCGCACCCCGGGTGCCCGGAGGAGTTCGCCGGTGACGACCCCGCGAATCGTGCGGACCGCCACGCCGCTCCATGCCAGGACGAGGACCGTGAATCCGGCGACGGCCACGACCTCGAAGACCGTCCCACCGACGGTGAGGGCCAGCGCACTCGAACCCGTGACGTAGGTGCCGAGGGGGAAGGTGAACGCCCACCAGGTCATCGCGAACGGCATTCCCGACCTCAGGGTCCGCGCGGTGAGCCGTGTTGCGACGGCGATCCACAGGGTTGCCGCCACCCAGACGGTGAGGCCATAACCGACCGTAAACGAATGCAAGGTCTCAGCCATGGGCGCGTCGACGACATGGGGTGCGACGTGGGCCAGCAGGCACGCCGCGGTGACCGATTGGCCGAGCGGTCCGAGGACGATCCACCAGGTGGGGACCATGTGCGCGGCGCCGACGTCGCCGGTGCGCAGCCGCGACGCCAGCACCCACAGAATGGGGAGCGAGGCGAGCGCGGCCAGCACGAACATCGCGCAACCGATCCCCATCACCACATGCGACGCCCAACCAGCGGACAACTGCGGGGTGAGCACCGCGGCCGCCGACGCCGAGACCATCGGGGGGACGACGGGCATCAGCCAGCCGCCGAACGCGTCGCCGACCGACGAGCGGCCGACGATGAGATGCCGATACGGGATGACCACCGCGGTGACGACCCCGCCGATCGTGCCGACGACCCAGCACACGAGGTCGATCCCCAGCGCCAGATCCCGGCCGATCACCGTCGCTCCGACGACCATCGTGCTGGTCCCGACCGTCATGATCGCCATCGGCACCGCACCGTAGAAGTGGGCGACGACGGGGTGGGCGTGATGACCGCGGGCGACCTCCGGGTCGCGGACCCAGTGCCGGACCGTGGCGACCAGCACGACGCCGAACACCGCGCAGGCCAACAGCCAGAAAACGGTTGCCACCTCAGCCAGACCCGTGGGCTGCCAGGGCAGGCTGTGCGCGGCGATCGCGATGATCCCCGTGCCCATCACCGCGGCGAACCAGTTGGGCGGCACGTAGGAGGCGCGACGCCGCCCCACCGCGCGGGCTGTTGCGGTCCCGAGGTCCGGTGCTGCGAGTCCGGCGGAGGCAGTGGTCGTGGTCATGTCCATCACGTTCCCGCGAAACCCACGACGCCGGTAGGACCCGAATCCTTGGCAGGATACAACCGCCGTTTGTATCCCGGGTACCACCGGCGCTTGTACCCTCGAGCGATGGTGCTGAGTCCGCGGATGCCCGACCTCGCGTCCCTCGAGACCCTGCAGGCGGTGGTCGGGACGGGCAGCCTCAACGCCGCCGCGACCCAACTCGGCGTCACCCAGCAGGCGGTGTCGGCGCGCATCCGCGCCATGGAGACGCAGCTCGGCGTCGCCCTGCTGACGCGCACGCCGCGCGGTTCGGTGCCGACCCAGTCCGGACGACTCGTCGCCGAATGGGCCGACCGCCTGCTGACCCTGGCCGGCGAATTCGACGCCGGTCTGGCCGCCCTACGCCTCGAACGACGTGATCAGCTGCGCCTGGCCGCCAGCCTGACCGTCGCCGAGCACCTCCTGCCCCGCTGGCTCGTCACGTTCGCCGCCCAGCATCAGCCCGCCCCCAAGGTGTCGTTCACCGCGACCAACTCCGATCACGTGTACGACCTAATCCGTGCCGGCGACATCGAACTCGGCTTCGTGGAAGGGTCCCGCGTCCAGACCGGTCTGCGCAGCCGGGCCGTCGCGCGCGACAAGCTGATCCTCGTCGTACCACCGGGTCATCCGTGGACGCGGCTGCGGCGGCCGGTCACGGCCGCCGATCTCGCCCGCACTCCATTGGTGACGCGTGAGGAGGGCTCGGGCACCCGGGAGTTTCTCGAGCGCGCCCTGACCAGGACCCTCGGCCCCGGACGCGAGGCCGCGCCACCCGTCCTGGAACTGTCCACGACGGCGTCGGTGCGGGCGGCGGTCATCGCAGGAGCCGGTCCGGCGGTCCTCAGTGACCTCTCGGTGGCCGACGACCTCGGTCACCGGCTCACCCACGTCCCGATAGCCGACCTCGACCTCGCCCGGCCGCTACGCGCGGTCTGGTTGTCGGGCCCGCAACCGAGTGCCGGCGCCGCGCGCGACTTCCTCGCGCATATCAGCCGAAGCTGAGCGGCAACCGGCAAGCGGCCCAGCGGATCGCTGCTCAGACCCCGGCGTTCGCGTCCTGCTTCTTCTTGAGCTCGAGGGCGATGTCGATGAGCTGGTCCTCCTGGCCGCCGACCAGCTTGCGGCTACCCGCCTCGAGGAGGATCTCCGCGGCCGAGACGCCGTAGCGTTCGGCGTGGCCCTCGGCGTGCTTGAGGAACGAGCTGTAACAGCCGGCGTAGCCCATCATCATGGCCGAGCGGTCGACGAGGCACTCCGACGGCATCGCCGGTCGGACGACATCCTGTGCGGCGTCGGCGATCTTCATGAAATCGACGCCCGTGGTGATGCCGAGCTTGTCGCACACACCCACGAAGGCCTCGGTGGGCGTGTTGCCGGCCCCCGCGCCGAAACGCCGGATCGAGCCGTCGATCTGCTGGGCACCCGCTCGAATCGCGTTGACCGAGTTGGCAACCGCGATGTCGAGGTTCTCGTGCCCGTGGAACCCGACCTGCGCGTCGTTGCCGAGTTCGGCCACCAGGGCCTGGACCCGAACGGTCACGTCCTCGAGGACGAGCGCACCGGCGGAGTCGACGACGTACACACACTGACACCCGGCATCGGCCATGATGCGGGCCTGCTTGGCGATGACCTCCGGCGGCTGGCTGTGGCTCATCATCAGGAACCCGACGGTCTCCAGACCGAGATCGCGCGCGAGCCCGAAGTGCTGGATCGAGACATCGGCCTCGGTGCAATGCGTCGCGATGCGGCAGATCTGACCGCCGTTGTCCTGCGCCGCGCGGATGTCGTCCTTGGTGCCCAGCCCCGGCAGCATCAGGAAGGCGATCTTGGCTCGCTTCGCCGTCTCCGCGGCGGCCTTGATCAGCTGCTGCTCAGGGGTTTTGGAGAAACCGTAGTTGAACGACGACCCGCCCAGACCGTCACCGTGGGTCACCTCGATGACCGGCACACCGGCCTCGTCGAGCGCGCCGACGATCGCACGCACCTCGTCCTCGGTGAACTGGTGACGTTTGTGGTGGCTGCCGTCACGCAGCGACGAGTCCGTGATGCGGATGTCGAGGGTGTCAGAGTACTTGCGCGCGTTCGCCATCAGCTTCGGGTCGCGCGGTGTCAGAACCACATTGGTGCTCATGCGGGGACTCCCAACTTGGTTTTCGCGATCTCTTCGCCGACCTTCGTGGCGGCAGCGGTCATGATGTCCAGGTTCCCGGCGTACGGCGGGAGGAAGTCCCCCGCACCCTCGACCTCGACGAAGATCGACACCCGGGCGTGCCCGCCGTTCAGGACGCTCGGCGGGTCGAACTGGGGATCCTGCAGCAACCGGTATCCCGGCACATAGGCCTGGATCTCCTTCTCCCGGCGGTGGATCGACTCGGCGATCGCATCGGTGTCCGCATCCTCGGGGATGGCACAGAAGATGGTGTCGCGCATGATCATCGGCGGGTCGGCCGGATTCAGGATGATGATCGCCTTGCCGCGCTGCGCGCCGCCGATCGTCTCCACACCTGCCGACGTCGTCGCGGTGAACTCGTCGATGTTCGCGCGGGTGCCCGGCCCGGCCGACACCGAGGCGACCGACGCGACGATCTCGGCATACGGCACCGGCACAACCGAACTCACCGCATGCACCATCGGGATGGTCGCCTGACCGCCGCACGTGATCATGTTGGTGTTCGGCGCATCGAGATGCTCGCGGAGATTGGCCGGCGGCACCACCGCGGGGCCGACGGCGGCCGGGGTGAGATCGACGGCGATGATGCCCGCCTCTTCGTACTTCGGCGCGTACTCGCGGTGCACATAGGCCGAGGTCGCCTCGAAGATCAGATCCGGGCGTTCCGAGGACGCCAGCAGTTCGTCGGCACCACCACTCATCGTGATGAGGCCATGATCGGCCGCACGCTTCATACCCTCGGAGGCGGCATCGATGCCGACCATCCAGCGCGGCTCGATCACCTCGGAGCGCTCCAGCTTGTACATCAGGTCGGTGCCGATGTTGCCCGACCCGATGATCGCTGCGGTCAGCTTGGCTGCCACGGGTTCCTCCTCTTGCTCGGTGTGAAAGTTGTTCAGGACTCGGTGGAATCGAGGGACACGTCGGGTCAGGTGAAGTCGAGGGTGACGCTGCCCAGACCGGCGAAATCGGCCACGAAGTGATCACCCGACGAGATGTCGATCGCCCGCGTCGCGGTGCCCGGGAGGATGACGTCACCTTTGCGCAGACGCACCCCGAAGCCCTCGACCTTGCGCGCGAGCCAACTCACGGCATTGAGCGGATGACCGAGCACCGCAGACGAGTTGCCCTTCGCGACGATCTCGCCGTTGCGCGTCAGCGTCGCCTCGATGTCACCGGTGTCGATCTCGGAGATCGGGACGCGTTGCTGACCGAGAATCCAGCCACACGACGACGCGTTGTCGGCGATCGTGTCGCACAGGGTGATCTGCCAGTCCTTGATCCGCGAGTCGATCAGCTCGATCGAGGGCACCACCCACGCGACCGCGTCGATCACGTCCTCATTGGTGCAGCCCTCGCCCGGCAGGTCCTCGCCCAAGATGAAACCGACCTCGACCTCGACGCGCGGGAAGCAGAGCTTCTTGGCATCGATCGGGGTGTGCTCGAAGTACTGCATGTCGTCGAGCAGATGGCCGTAATCCGGTTCGTCGACGCCCATCATCTTCTGCATGGCCTCAGAGGCCAGGCCGACCTTGTGCCCCGCAACCTTCGCGCCGGCGTCGAGCCGCTTGCGGATGTTGATCAGCTGGATCTCGTACGCGTCGACCACATCGAGGTCGGGATGGGCGTCGGTGGGGCGGTCGATGGCGGTCGCCGACGCCTCCGCCCGCGCCAGATCTGCAGCGATCTGCTCGCGAATCCCCTGCTCAACCGTCATCGTGCCCTCGCCTTCCGCATGTGAACGTGTTCTAGTTTAGAACACGTTGCAGTCTGCGGGCAGTCCTCGGTCCGATCGTCGCGCATTCCGAGGCGTGACCGAGATCGGCCATCACGCGCGCACCGGACGACTACGGTTCTCGTCATGAGTTCCGAGTCCCCGAATCCAGTCTCGCCGGACACCGACGACACCGGCGAGGCCGTTCTGACCTCCTTCGACGACGGCGTGGGACGGCTGACGCTCAACAACCCACGCCGCAAGAACGCCATCACCCTCGAGATTGCCGCGGCGATCGAGGAGTTCTGCGACCGGGTCACCGCGGACGACAACATCGGCGCGGTCGTCGTCGACGCAGCCGGTTCGTACTTCTGCAGCGGGGCCGACACGCGGATCCTGGCCGGCGCGTCGGCCGATCCGGCGGCACCGGAATCGGTGGCGCAGCTGTCCGCGGTCTACCGCGCGTTCGTCCGGGTCGGGTCCCTGCCGGTCCCCACGGTCGGGGTCGTCGTCGGCGGGGCCGTGGGGGCGGGCCTCAACCTCGCGCTCGCCGTCGACCTGCTCGTCACCACGCCCGACGCCGTCCTCGACAGCGGATTCCTCGCCCGCGGCATCCATCCCGGGGGCGGGCACCTCACCCTGCTGAACCGTGCGGTGGGGCGGGCCGACACGATCGCGCTCGCCGTCTGCGGTCAGTCGCTGTCCGGTGCGCAGGCGGTCGAACGTGGCCTGGCGTACGCGGCCGCACCGGTTCCGGACATCCCGGCGATCGTCGCCGATCTGACCGGACCCGCCTCGCGCGACCCGGAGCTGACGCGCCGGGTGATGGCCAGTGTACGACTCGAACTGGGCCCGCCGGCGGTGACCTGGGATTCGGCGATCGAGATCGAGCGTGGCATGCAGATGTGGTCGATGGCCCGCAAGGGGCAGAACTGGTCGTCCCGCGGTCCCGGCCGGTCATGAGCCAGGAAGCCGTGGATGTTTCCGACGACGTCCTGCGCGCCCTGCGGTCCGAGGTGCGCGAGTTCCTCCGGACCGAACTCGCCGAGGGCGCTTTCCGTCCCGACGTCGACAGCTGGATGACGGGTTTCGATCCCGACTTCAGTCGACGACTCGGCGATCGGGGCTGGCTGGGTACGACCATGCCCGTCGAGTACGGAGGGCAGGGTCGTACGCCGGTCGAGCGTTTCGTGATCACCGAGGAACTCCTCGCGCACGGCGCACCGGTCGCGGCGCACTGGATCGCCGATCGGCAGATGGCCCCCGGCATCCTCGCCAACGGGACGCAGGCGCAAAGGCTGCACTACATCCCGCGGATCTCGGCGGGCACGATGTTCTTCGCGATCGGGATGAGCGAACCCGACGCCGGCTCCGATCTGGCCGCGGTCCGCACCCGGGCCACCGACAACGGGGACTCGTGGACCATCAGCGGCACCAAGGTCTGGACCACCGGTGCTCACATCGCGCACGCCATGGTGCTCCTCGCACGCACCGACGGCACCACCGAGGACCGCCAGCAGGGACTGTCGCAGTTCGTCGTCGACCTCCCGCACCCCGACATCGAGATCCGTCCACTCGCGAGCATCGACGGCGACGCGCACTTCAACGAGGTGATCTTCCACGACGCCGTCGTCGACTCCTCGGCACTGCTCGGCGTGCGCGGAGAGGGATGGCGACAGGTGATGAGCGAGTTGGCCTTCGAACGGTCGGGGCCGGAACGCTACCTCTCCACGCTGCCGTTGCTCCGCACCTGGACCGACCTGCTTCGACAGCACGGCGCGACGCCGCAGCAGCGAAAAACACTGGGCGAGCTGACCGCACAGGCCTGGGCGCTGCGCCAGATGTCGATGCAGGTGGCGCGTGAACTTCAATCCGGCGGCAAACCCGACGTACTGGCGGCGATGGTCAAGGACCTCGGTTCGACCTTCGAAGGAGACCTCGTCACCGCGATCCGGGACGCGTCCGGCGCGACCCCGCGGCGCACCGGCGGGTCGGACTTCGACCGCCTGCTGGCTCAATCAGTCCTGCACACACCGGCTTTCACCCTGCGTGGGGGAACCAACGAGATCTTGCGCGGCATCGTCGCGCGCGGACTGGGGATGCGATGACCGAACTGGCAGCAGAACTCGCTGCGGCGACGGCCGCGATGGTGACACGGTTTCCCGTCGACCTGCGGACCCCGGCCACCGAAGCCGACCTCACGTTGTGGATGGCCCTCGTCGACGCCGGGTTCACCGCTCTCGACGTCCCGGAGCCGGCAGGAGGTCAGGGCGCCGAGCTCGGCGACGCTCTTGCCGTCCTCGACACTCTCACCGAGGCCGGCGCGATCACCCCGTATGTCGAACACGCATTGCTGGCTGCGTGGCTCGCGGGACGCGTCGATCACGTACTCGACGGGCTGAGCGCGACCGTCGCGGTCGTCGACGAGGCAACCGTCCGAGGAGATGACGAGCGAATCCGACTCAGCGGCACCGCGATCGGAGTCCCGTACGCCGCGTCGGCCGACGTCATCGTGATCCTGGCCTCGACCACCGACGGCGCGGTGATCGCGGTCGTCGATCGTCGCGAAGCTGGGCTTCGGGTCGAGCCTGGCACTGACTTGATGGGGTTGGACTACAGCGACATCGTCTTCGACGATGCCGAGGTCACGTTCTCCGCCCCGTCGCCGGTCACGGTCGACGATCTGCGTACGCGTGGGGCACTCGTCTACGCGGTCGCCTTGGCAGCCGCAGCGCGGGCAGTCCGCAACCGCACGGTCCGCTACGCCGCCGAGCGGGTCCAGTTCGGCCGGCCGCTGGGCAGGTTCCAGGCCATTCAGCAGAGGCTCGCGCAGATGGCCGCGCAGACCACGCTGATGGAGACCGCCGCACGAGCGGCGACCGCCGCGGCGTCGGAAGACATCGTTACGGCCCGTGACGCGATCGCCGCCGCGAAGATCGTCACGTCGCGCCACGCACACGACGTCGCGGCCGCGGCCCATCAGATCCACGGGGCCATCGGGTTCACCGCCGAACATTCCCTCGGCCGGTTCACCACGGCGTTGTGGACCTGGCGCGACCGGTACGGGACCGAGCACGACTGGTCTGAGCAGTTGGCGGCGCGCATGCTCGACGACGGCCTCGACCCGTGGCACGTGATCACCGGCGCGTCCGATCCCGTCGCACAGTCGACGAGAACAGACGCACAGTGAACGAGTTCAGACGCACAGTCGACGGGAACGGGAGCACCCCTGGCGCCCCATTTCTGCAACGTGTTCTAATTCAGGTAGAACACGTTCCAGCTGCGCGCACGAAGGGGACCCCATGGCCGGCTCGACCGAACCAGAACAGACCAGTACCCAACCCGAGACCCCTGGACCCGAGACCTTCGACGTCGTCGTCGTCGGGGCCGGAGCTGCGGGCCTGAGCGCGGCGATCACCGCAGCTCAGAAGGGCTTGTCGACGGTCCTGATCGAGAAATCGCCGTACTGGGGCGGCTCGACGTCGCGCTCGGGGGGCGGGGTCTGGATCCCGAACAACTCGGTCCTCCGCCGCGACGGCGTGACCGACACCCCGGACAAGGCCCGCGAGTACGTCCACGCGATCATCGGCGAACACGCGCCCGCCGACCGCATCGACGCCTACATCGACCGCGGACCCGAGGCGCTGGACTTCCTGATGGCGCACGCCCCCCTCGACCTCGAGTGGGTCAAGAACTACTCCGACTACTACCCGGAGGCGCCCGGCGGCCGGCTCGCCGGACGGTCGATCGAGCCGCGCCCGTTCGACGCGCGCCGCCTCGGTGACGACCTGAAGACGCTGCACCCGCAGTACACCAAGGCGCCGCTGAACATGGTCGTTCTGCAGTCGGACTACCGCTGGCTCAACACCGGCCTGCGTCACTGGCGCGGTCCGCTGCGGATGGCGAAGGTCGGCAGCCGGTTCTTCTGGGCGCGCAGCCGCGGCAAGAAGCTCATCGCCATGGGCGCAGCACTCGCGGCCGAGCTCCTTCTCGGCGTCCGCGAGGCGGGCGTCCCGGTCCGGCTGAACACCGGCCTCGCCGACCTCATCACCGAAGACGGCCGCGTGGTCGGCGTGATCGCCGAATCCGACGGCAAGCGCGTCGAGATCCGGGCCCGCCACGGCGTGATCCTCGCCTGCGGCGGATTCGAGCACAACGACGAGATGCGCAAGAAGTACCAGCGCGACCCGATCGGCTCCGAGTGGACCACCGGCGCCCCCAGCAACACCGGCGACGGCATCAACGCCGGCCTCAAGATCGGCGCCGCGGTGTCGCTCATGGACGACGCCTGGTGGGGTCCGACGATCCCGCTGCCACGCGGTCCGTGGTTCGCGCTGTCGGAGCGGGCGGTACCGGGCACCTTCATGGTGAACACGCGCGGGCAGCGCTACATGAACGAGTCGCTGCCGTATGTCGAAGCGGTACACCAGATGTACGGCGGCGAGTTCGGCCAGGGCGAGGGCCCCGGCGAGAACGTGCCGTCGTGGCTCATCTTCGACCAGCGGTGCCGAAACCGCTACCTCTTCGCCGGGATCAACGCGCGACAGCCGTTGCCCAAGAAGTGGTTCGAGTCGGGCGTCGTCGTGAAGGCCGACAGCATCTGCGAACTCGCCGACAAGATCGGCGTCCCGGCCGACGCGCTCACCGCGACCACCGAGCGGTTCAACGGCTTTGCTCGCAAGGGTGTCGACGAAGACTTCGGCCGTGGCACAAGCGGTTACGACCACTACTACGGCGACATCACCAACAAGCCCAACCCGAGCCTCGGCGAGGTCAGCAAGGGTCCGTTCTACGCGGTCAAGATGGTCCCGGGCGATCTCGGCACCAAGGGCGGGATCAACGCCGACGCCTCGGGTCGCGCACTGCGGGCCGACGGCTCCGTCATCGAGGGTCTCTACGCGGCGGGCAACACCAGCGCGCCGGTCATGGGGCACACGTACGCCGGCCCGGGCGCGACGATCGGTCCGGCCATGGTCTTCGGATACCTGGCCGCCACCGACATCGCCGCCAAGGCCGCCACCCCGACATCGACAGGAGCCTGACCCGATGCCCATCGACCTCTCCGTCGCCCTCGGTGCCGAACTGCCCGAGGTGAGTTTCGAATGGTCGGCCTCCGACGCCGCCCTCTACAACCTCGCGGTGGGTGCCGCTGCGGACCCGATGGACACCACCGGGCTCGAGTACATCCACGACGCGACGCCTAAGGTGCTGCCCACCTTCGCCACCGTGGCCGCCGGGTTCCACACCACCGAGCCCCCGAAGGTCTCGTTCCCCGGCATCGACATCGACCTCGCGAAGGTCGTCCACGGCAGCCAGCAGGTGACCGCCTACCGGCCGCTGCCGGCCGCCGGCAAGGCGACCACCCGCACCCGGATCGCCGAGATCCAGGACAAGGGTTCGGCCGCGGTGATCGTGCAGGAGTCGGTGACCACCGACGACGGCGGGCAGACCCTCTGGACGTCCCGCTCATCGATCTTCGCGAAGGGCGAGGGCGGGTTCGGCGGCGAACGCGGTTCGTCGGCCAAGGTCGACTACCCCGACCGCGCGCCGGATCATCGCCTCACCGTTTCGACGCTCCCCCAGCAGGCACTGCTCTACCGCTTGTGCGGAGACCGCAACCCGCTGCACTCCGACCCCGGATTCGCTTCCCGCGCAGGCTTTCCCCGGCCGATCCTGCACGGCCTGTGCACGTACGGCACGGTCTGCCGCGTGATCGTCGACGAGGTCCTCGGCGGCGACGTGACCGCGGTCGCCGACTACTCGGCGTCGTTCGCGGGCGTGGTGTTCCCGGGCGAGACCCTCGCGGTCGAGGTCTGGGAGGACGGCTCCCGGTTGCTGGCCACCGCGACCGTCGTCGAACGCGACGGCGCGAAGGCCCTCGGCAATGTGGTCTGCGAACGTCGCCAGTAGAACCGCCGTCGCGACGGCGGGGCCGCAGCCCGGAGACGCGGTCGCGTGGGGCCAGTACGCTACACACGCGGACCGCGAGGCGGCCCGCAGGTTCCACGTCGCATATCCCCGAGGAGACGCCCATGAGCGATTCGCTGACGCCCCTACTCGCCGACAACCGCAGTGCACTGGTGACCGACCTCGTCGGTGTCATCGACGCCGAGGTGGCCGACCAGTCGGGTCTGAGCGGCGCCGCTGTGAAGACCGCCTACTCCGCGGTGCAGAAGGTGAAGCCCGGTGTTGTGCGCAGCGCCACCGATCAGATGGCCGAGGACTTCCTGAAGGCGCTGGCGCCGTTCTGGGACTCCAAGCCTGCCGGTGTCGCCTTCGGCGATCACCTCTCGGCCAACGGAGATGCCGCGGCCGAGGCCCTGCTGTCGGTGACCGACCAGCAGGCCGAGACCGCCAAGCCCGCACTCGCGAAGGCGTACAACTCGCTGCGCGGCAAGGGGAAGAAGTACGTGATCGCGGCACTGCCGCGTCTGGGTGCCGCCATCGAGCGGCACGCCGCCTAGGAGTCGGCGCGCGCGTCGTCGGCGGTCGCATCGACCTCCCCAGAGGGTCGGTCAGACCGCTGACGACGCGATGGCCACGAGTGCCACGACGACGCCGATGAGTGCGGCGAGCATCGACAGCACACGCCACACATGGACGCGGGCGGGCGAGATCTCGGTCCCGTTCGGGGCGACGTCGGGCGATGCGGCCGCGGTCGCGGTCGCGGCAGCGGGAGTAGCAGCGGCGGGGGTTCGTGCGATTCGGGGTGAGGCCATGACCTGTCACCACTTTCGGTTGTCCGGGGCCAACGGGGACCGGCGCGGTCTCGCGTTCGCCCGGTATCGATACTGCAGTGATAAATGTGTCACAAGTTACTCGAGTAGCGTCGGCGCCCACATAGCGTGTCGCGATAACGAAACCGCAACACCGCGGTGGCGGCGAACGTGCCGACCGAACCGGTTCCGCATGCCGACCCCGAAAGTGCAGGACGCCGAATGAGATTACCGTCCGCCATCCGCCTCGATGCGAAATCCGCCTGGCTGGTTCTGGTCGCCTGCCTGTCGGTCAGCATGGTCGTCGCGGCGATGGCCGCCCTCAACACCGCCCTCCCCGACATCGCGATCGACACCGGCGCCGACGCCGGTCAGATGACCTGGATCGTCGACGGCTACACCCTGGCGCTCGCGGCGCTCCTGCTCCCGGCGGGCGCGATCGGCGATCGCTTGGGGCGCCGCGAGGTCCTGATCGTGGGTCTCCTGCTGTTCGGTCTCGCGTCCCTGGTCGCGATCTGGGTGGACGGCCCGACCCAACTGATCCTGGCGCGGTGTCTCGCCGGCGCCGCTGCGGCGCTGATCATGCCCACCACGTTGTCCCTCATCACGTCCGGGATGCCGGAAGGTCAACGCGCGGTCGGGATCAGCATCTGGTCGGCGATCGCCGGCGGCGGCGCCATCGCCGGCTTCCTGGTCACCGGGCTTCTCCTGGAGTTCTTCTCCTGGCACTCGATCTTCATCACCTTCGCCGCGGCGTCAGCCGTCGCGGCCGCGCTGTGCCTGACGATCGGCACCTCCAAGGACAGCGACCCCGGTCGCTTCGACATCCCGGGGACCGTCTGTTCGGTCCTGGCCATCACCGGCGTCGTCCTCGGTCTGCTCGAGGCACCTCATCGGGGCTGGGCGGATCCCGTTGTCCTGATCTGCATCGTGGGCGGCGTCCTGCTCGCGGGCGGGTTCGTCGCCGTGGAACTGCGTTCGACGTCGCCGCTGTTCGACGTCCGGTTGCTCGGCAACCGCGCCTTCGGGTCCGGGGCGCTGTCGGTCGCGGTCCAGTTCCTCGCCTCGTTCGGCATGTTCTACCTGCTGCTGCAGTTGCTGCAGCTGGTCTTCGATTACACCCCGCTGCAGTCGGCGGTCGCGCTGATGCCGTTCGTGGCCGGCGTCGGCCTCACCACGCTCATCGCGAACTGGCTTGCCGTACGACTGGATTCGCTCAAGTTCGTCATCGCCGCCGGCGCCCTGCTGTCCGGCGTCGGGCTGATCCTCCTCGGATCGTTCCGGTACGAGACGTATTGGACGCTCGCCGGCGTGGTCGCATTGATAGCGGTCGGGATCGGTCTGGCGTCGGCGCCCGCCACGACGGCCATCATGTCCAACACCCCGCTCGACAACCAGGGCGTCGGCTCGGCCGTGAACGACACCGCCCGGGAGATCGGCGCGGCGATCGGTATCGCGATCGCGGGCAGCATCGTCGCCGCGGGATACCAGTCGCGCATCGGCGAGACCGCACAACTGGCCCGCGATCAACTGACCGCCGCCGGTGAGCAGCGCATCGCCACCGGCGACACCGCCGGCGGCCAGGCCATGGTCGCCCAGGCCGACCAGGCCGGGACGCTGATCGAGCGATCCCTCGCCGAGGCGACGGTCGTCGTGGACCGGTTGTCCGGTCAGGCCGCATCGCTCGCGGAGAAGATCGCCGACGGCAGTCAAGAGGCGTTCTACGTGCCGTTCGAGTACGCCTGCCTCGTCCTGGGCGGGATCATGCTCGTCAGTTCGGTCGCGCTGCTGTGGCTCACGCCGCGACGCATCGTCGAGGTGCCGCCGACCATCGAGTCCGACCCCGACCAGGACCGCGACGACACCTACGCCCGCGACTGAGTAGCCTGTCCCGGTGGTACTCACCGCGGACAGCATCGCCGGCACCCTGGTCGGAGTCGCCGCCCTGCTCGTGGTGATCGTCGCGACCGTTGTCGCCCAGCGTGTTCCGGCCGTTGTGGTGGCCGCACCGGTCGCCGCGCTGCTCCTCGCGCTCGGCCTGGCCGACGTCGAGCAGGCCGCCGACGATATCGCCACGATGGCGCCGACCATCGGCTTCCTGGCCGCGATGCTGGTGATCGCCGACGCCTGTGCCCGCGCCGGGGTCTTCACCTGGATCGGCGCCCTCCTGGCCCGGTGGAGTCGGGCCTCGCCACATCGGTTGTTGCGCATCGTCTTCCTGGCCGCGGCGACGACGACCGCGGTCCTCAGTATCGACACCACGATCGTCCTGCTGACGCCGGTCGCCGTCGCCACCGCGCGGCGGATCGGGGCGCCGGTGACCCCGGTCGCGTTCGCGAACGCCCACCTGGCCAACACCGCGTCGACCCTCATGCCGGTGTCGAACCTGACCAACCTCCTGGCGTTCTCCGCGACCGGGCTGACCTTCCTCGGCTTCACCGGCGTCATGCTGGCACCCTGGATCGCCGCGATCGTCGTCGAATACCTCATCTTCCGGATGTACTTCGCCGACTCGCTCGCGCGCGCTGCCCCGGCAGCCGATTCGACCGCCGGCGATCCGGCTCCGGTGGATGCGCCGCCCCGCCCCACCCTCATGCTGGTGATGCTCGGCTTGCTGCTGCTCGCCTTCGTCGTGACCGAACCGCTGGGCGTCCCGTTGGCCGCGGTGGCCGGCGTGGGCGCGGTCGCCTTCACGGTGCCGCGGTTGCTCGACGCACCGCTGCCCACTGTGTGGGAGACGGTGCAGGCCCTGAACATCCCGTTCCTCGGATTCGTCGCCGTGCTCGGTGTCGTCATCCTCCCGGTGCGAACCGGCCCGATCGGCGACTGGATCGGCAACCTCATCCCGGATGACTCATCACTCCTCGCGCTGCTCGCGGTCGCCGCGCTGGCCGCGGTCCTCGCCAACCTGGTGAACAACCTGCCCGCCACCCTGCTGCTCATCCCGCTCGTCGCCCACGAGCCCGGCCTGGTCCTGGCGATGCTCCTCGGCGTCAACCTCGGACCCAACCTCGCCTACTTCGGGTCGCTGGCCAACCTGCTGTGGCGCGACATCATGCACCGCGACGGCTCCGGCGGGGGCACGGGCGCCCCGACCTCCCGCGAGTACCTACGCCTCGGCGCACTCACCGTTCCCGCCACGCTCGTCGTCGCGGTGGTCGCACTGTGGGCGGTGGTGCGGCTGACGTCCGTGGCTTGACCCAGGTGACCTCGACGGACGCGGCGGCCTCGCTGCGCTCGGTCGACGCTGCTCGGCCAGCAGAACGGGACGCCGC
This sequence comes from Gordonia sp. NPDC057258, assembly GCF_042668985.1. Lineage (NCBI taxonomy): Bacteria > Bacillati > Actinomycetota > Actinomycetes > Mycobacteriales > Gordoniaceae > Gordonia > Gordonia sp. NPDC057258. Next base: position 15,277 of record NZ_JBHUXZ010000002.1, on the reverse strand, counting down.
GGCCTCGCTGCGCTCGGTCGACGCTGCTCGGCCAGCAGAACGGGACGCGGCCTCGCTGCAGCTCAGTCGACGGTGCTCGACCAGCAGTGGGGGCCACCGGCCCCGGCGCGCTCGCCCGCGCCCCGGTTCCTACCATGACCTTCATGCTCGCCGCGCTCCTGTCCTTCATCGTCACCGCGACGCTGATCGTGCTGCTGCCGGGTCCGGACACCCTGGTGGTCCTGCGCGGAGTGGTCCGTGGTGGACGCGGCGAAGCCTTCCGGACCGCCGCCGGCATCGTGTGCGGACTGATGGTCTGGGTCACCGCCGCGGTCCTGGGCCTGTCGGCATTGCTGCAGGCCAGCGAGACCGGTTACGAGATCCTCAAGATCGTCGGGGCATGCTACCTCGTGTGGATGGGTATCAGCTCGGTCCGCGCGCTGCTGCGCGCCGCACCTGATCTCGCGGCATCGCAGGACGTGGTCGAGCCGCCCGCGGGCCGGAAGGCGGGACTGCTGTTCTCCGGTTTCACCGCCGGCCTGCTCACCAACATCCTCAACCCGAAGATCGGCATCCTGTTCATCAGTCTCTTGCCAGGCTTCGTGCCGGACGGCTACTCGACGGGATGGACGACCCTAGGGTTGGGGGCCATCTACATCGCGCTGACCGCCGCGTACTTCACCGTGCTGGTGGGCGCCGCGGGCCGTATCGCCGGATGGCTGCAGAGCGCACGAATCCGCCGTCGCGTCGAAGCGATCGGCGGAGTCGCGTTGATCGGGCTCGGAGTGCGCCTGGCACTCGAGGGCTGATCAGACCGGGGCGGCCTCGTTCGCTGCGGCCGCGGCCTTGGCCCAGCGGTAGTCGGCCTTGCCGGCCGGGGTCCGCTTGACCTCGTCGACGAAGACGACCGTGCGGGGCACCTTGTAGCGGGCGAGGGTCTCCCGGCAGTGGTCCTGGATCTCCTCCAACGAGGGCTCGTCGACCCCGTCGGCGACGTTGACCACCGCCGCGACCCGCTGGCCGTACTTCTCGTCGGGAACCGGGACGACGAGTGCGTCGGCGATCGCCGGATGCGCGTGCAGCACCGCCTCGACCTCCTCGGCGTAGACCTTCTCGCCGCCGGTGTTGATGCACTGCGAACCACGTCCGAGGAACACGATCGAACCGTCGGCCTCCACGGTGCCCATGTCGCCCAGGATCGAGATCCGGGTGCCGTCGGCCAGCGTCGGAAAGGTCTTCGCCGTCTTCTCCTCGTCCTTGTAGTAGCCGAGCGGGACGTTGCCGATGCGCGCGATGTAACCGACCTCGCCCGAGCCGGGCTCGATCTTGTTGTGCCGTTCGTCGACGACCATCATCCGGTCCGTCGGCGGGACCTTCAGATTCCCGTTCTCGTCCATCATGATCTCGCCGTCGTTACCCGACTCCGAGGCGCCGAAGTTGTCGCGCAGCACCAGATCCGGTTTCACCGCGAGCATCCGGTCCCGCACGTGCTGAGACCAGATCGCGCCGCCGGAGGTGATCGAGAACATCGACGACAGATCGACGGAGTCCTTGCGCCTCTCGAGCTCCTCGACGAGCGGCATGCCCATGGCGTCGCCGACGATGAGGACGATGTTGACCTTCTCCTTCTCGATCTCGGTCACGATCGCCTCGGGGTCGAAGTCGCGCTGGATGACCAGCCGGCCACCGAGGGTGAAGAACGTGAACAACGAGTACGACGCCGCGCCGTGCATGAGCGGAGCCGCGAGCAGGAACGCGATCGGCGGGAAATCCTTGACCGCCGTGCCGATCTCCGCGAGATCCTTGCGGGCCTCGCCGTACGGGTTGCCCCCCGACAGCGGCTTGCGGAAGAAGTCGTCGTGCTGCCACATGACACCCTTCGGGTACCCGGTGGTACCGCCGGTGTAGAGCAGGTAGAGCTCTTCGCCGGTGCGCGGCTCGAAGTCCCGGCCGTCCGGCTTGGACTCCGCGTCGGCGAACGACACGATCTCCACGACGCGCCCGTCGGGCAGGTCGGCGACCGCCGCACGGAGTTCCTCGACGATGTCGCCGATGACGAACACCGTTCGCACGGTGGGGGTCTCGCCGAGCAGCGCGGCGACGCTGCGCTGGTGCTCCGGCAGTTCGACGATGATCGCGCGGGAGTCGGAGTTGTCGAAGATGTACTGCAGTTCGGCGTTGGTGTAGCGGTAGTTCACGTTGACCGGGACCGCGCGCACCTTCAGCAGTCCCAGCAGGCTAGTCACGTGTTCGATGCTGTTCTTCAGGAACAGCGCGACGTTGTCGAACGCACCGATCCCCGCGCCGGCGAACAGATGCGCCACCTGATTGGAGAGGGTGTCGAGTTCGGCATAGCTGATCTGGCGACCCTGGTAGCTGAGCGCGATCCGCTCGGGCACCGAGTCGGCGACGGTCTCGAAGACATTCGCGAGGTTGAACTTCATCGTGCGCGCTCCTTGGTCATACGGAGTGAATTCGAGTGCAAGTGCGTCGGATCGGCAGCTGTCATGCGGTCAGCACCAATCCACTTGTGGGAACGCCGGTTCCGGCGGTCACGACGACCTTCTCGGCCGCCTCGACCTGGTTGCCCGAGGTCCCGCGGATCTGCCGGACCCCTTCGGCGATCCCGTTCATGCCGTGGATGTAGGCCTCGCCCAGCTGGCCGCCGTGCGTGTTCAGCGGCAACCGGCCACCCACCTCGAGGGCACCCGGTTCCCGGACGAAGTCCTTGGCCTCGCCCCGACCGCAGAATCCCAGCTCCTCGAGCTGCAGGAGTGTGTACGGGGTGAAGTGGTCGTAGAGGATCGCCATGTCCATGTCGTCGGGGTTCAGACCCGACTGCGACCACAGCTGCCGGCCGACGAGCCCCATCTCCGGCAGACCGGCGAGCTCGTCCCGGTAATAGCTGGTCATGATGTACTGGTCGGCAGCACTGCCGGCCGCGGCGGCCGCGATCACGGCGGGCTTGTGCGGCAGGTCTTTCGCGCGTTCCGGGGACACGATCACCAGCGCGACACCGCCGTCGGATTCCTGGCAGCAGTCGAGGAGGTGCAGCGGCTCGGCGATGTACCGCGAGTTCTGGTGGTCTTCCAGGGTGATCGGCTTGTCGTAGAAGAACGCGTCCGGGTTCACCGCCGCGTGTTTGCGGTCGACGACGGCGATCCGCCCGAAATCCTCACTGGTGGCACCGAAGTCGTGCATGTAGCGCTGCGCGATCATCGCGACGAACGCGGCCGGTGTCGACAACCCGTGCGGATAGGTGAAGGCGTTCTCAGTACCCGAGGAGTTCTCCTGGTTCGCCACCGCCGAATTGACCTGCCCGAAGCGCAGTCCCGACCGTTCGTTGAATGCGCGGTAGGCCACCACGACGTCGGCGACACCCGTGGCCACCGCCATCGCGGCCTGCTGCACCGTGGCACACGCCGCACCACCGCCGTAGTGGATCCGCGAGAAGTAGGTCAGATCCCCGATCCCCACTGCCCGGGCGACGGAGATCTCGCTGTTGGTGTCCATCGTGAACGTGACGAGACCGTCGACGTCGGCGGGTGTGAGACCGGCGTCGGCGATCGCCGCCGACACCGCCTCCGCGGCGAGCCGGAGTTCGCTGCGCCCGGAATCCTTGGAGAACTCCGTGGCACCGATGCCGGCGATGACCGCCTGACCGGACAGTGATCCCATCAGAGTCCCTCCCCTCGACCCGCGGGCGAACCGACCGTGTCGGGTTCGGTCGCACCGATCGTGAGCGTGACGGTCGAGATGACGTGCTTGCCCAGCGAATTCGTCCCGGTCACGGCGACGGTGATGACCCCGGCGTCGACCGCGGTGACCTCGCCGGTGAAGGTGACCGTGTCGTAGGCGTACCAGGGCACACCGAGTTTCAGCGCGATGGAGCGGATTCGGGCGGTCGGGCCAGCCCAATCGGTCACGAACCGCTCGACCAGCCCGGTGTCGGTGAGGATGTTGACGAAGATGTCCTTGGACCCCTTCGCCTGCGCGAGATCGCGATCATGGTGCACGTCCTGGAAGTCGCGTGTGGCGAGCGCGGTCGCCACGACGAACGTCGGGGTCGCCTCGATCGTCAACGCCGGCAGCGTCGTTCCGACGGCAGCGGGGTCGGTGGCAACGCTCGTCATGCGGGCTCCCCTTCGGTAGGCACGGCCGGCTCCCACGCGTGCAGGGTCCAGGCCGGGGTCCCGGCCTCGTCATCGGCCGGAAAATCCAGATAGGTGGCGCGCACCGGCATGCCGATGGCCACCTCCTCCGGTTCGACGCCCCGGAGCTCACCGAGCATACGGATTCCCTCGTCGAGTTCGACGAGGGCCACGACGAACGGCAACCGCCGCCCGGGCACCTTCGGCGCTCGATGCACGACATAGCTGTAGACGGTGCCGGTACCGGCCGCGACCACGTAATCCGTTGGCGGGACGGTTCCGTCGGCCTCGCGCGGCTTCCAGGTCGCCGGGACCGGCGGATGCCGCAGTGCACCGTCGCCGTCGCGCTGGATGCGCAACTCGTGGGCGGCGACGCCCTCCCAGAAGAAGGCGGTGTCTCTCGACGCGCTCGGCTTGAGCAAGCGAGCCGGGTCGAGATCGTCGGGCACCCCGGCGTCGGAAACCGGCTCGGCGGCAGCGCGTGCGGCGGGGCGGAACTTCAGGATGCGGAACCGCATCTCGGCGACGACCTCACGCGCCCCGTCGTCTCCGCCGACCGACCAGACGTTGCGGGTGGTGAAGAACCAGCCCTCGCCGAGCGCGGTGTTCTTCGGCCCGACGACCTCGACGAGTTCGGCCGACAGCGCGACCTCCTCGCCCGGGCGGGTGTAGCGGTGATAGACGGTGTCGCAGTTGGTGGCCACCACCGAGGTGAAGCCGGCCTCGTCGAAGAGTTCGCTCGCGCGACCCAGCGGATCGTCCGCGGTCCGCACCCCGTGAAGGCCGCGCATCGTCCACACCTGCGCCATCGCGGGCGGCGCGACGATGCCGGGATGGCCGGCATCCCGGGCCGCCGCGTCGTCGGTGTAGACGGGGTTCGTGTCGCCCATCGCCTCGACCCAGTTGTTGATCATGGGCTGATTGATCGGGTCCCGCCCGGCGACCGGTGCGCTCGGTCCGGCGTCGATGATCTCCTGCGCGGCGGCTCGGATCGCCTCGTCTCCGGCGACGCCGTCGCGGGCGAGCTCGGGCGCGCTCACCGCTTGGCCCGCGGGAGTCCGAGGCCGGCGGTCGCGATCATGTCGCGCATGACCTCGTTGACGCCACCGCCGAACGTGATGACGACGTGACGCTTCTCCTGGACGTCGAGCCAGTTCACCAGCGCCGCGGTCTCCGGATCGGCGAAATCGCCGTAGCGCCCGATGATCTCGTCGACCATCCGGCAGACGGTCTGGATGCGTTCGGTCGAGAACACCTTGGTGGCCGCCGCGTCGGCCATCGAGATGGCCTCACCTGTCGCGGCCACCTGCCAGTTAAGCAACTCGTTGATGCGGCCGTAGGCGTCGATGGTCGCGAGCGCGCGACGGACGTCGGGATGCTTGGCGATGACCGTCCCGTCGGGGCCCGGCCGCTGCGCCCAGGCACGCACCCGGGCCGCGAGTCCGTCGATACGACCGGCGGGGCCGAGCATGACGCGCTCGTGATTGAGCTGGGTGGTGATCAGCTTCCACCCGCCCCCCTCCTCGCCGACCCGCATCGACACCGGAACCCGAACATCCTGGTAGTAGGTGGCATTCACGTGGTGCGCGCCGTCGGCGGTGATGATCGGCGTCCACGTGAAACCGGGGTCGGAGGTGTCGACGATGAGGATCGAGATGCCCTTGTGCTTGGGAGCATCCCGATCGGTGCGGACGGCGAGCCAGATGTAGTCGGCGTCGTGACCGCCGGTCGTGAAGATCTTCTGGCCGTTGACCACATAGTGGTCGCCGTCGCGGACGGCGGTGGTGGTCAACGACGCCAGGTCGGTGCCGGCCTCGGGTTCGGTGTACCCGATGGCGAAGTGCACATCACCGGCCAGGATCGCGGGCAGGAACTTCTGCTTCTGCTCCTCGGTGCCGTGGACCTGCAGCGTCGGCCCGACGGTCTGCAGCGTCACCGCCGGCAGCGGGACGTCGGCGCGCACGGCCTCGTTGGTGAAGATCTGCTGTTCGATCTCACCGAAACCCTTGCCGCCGAACTCCGTCGGCCAGCCGACGCCCAACCAGCCGTCGTCACCCATCCGCTTGATGACCTTGCGGTAGGTCGGGCCGTGGCGTTCGGTCAGCATCACCGCTGCCTCGTCGGGAGTGACGAGGTCGGCGAAGTACTCGCGCAGTTCCGCGCGCAGCGCGCGCTGTTCGGGGGTGAGATCAATGAACATCGGGCACCTCTGCGATACGGGTGTCGTCGGCGGGGACGTCGGTGATGTCGGCGAGCTCGTCGAGCCGCACGTGCGCTCCGCCCACCAGACGCGCGAGGTCTTTGGTGAGCGAGAAGTAGCGGTGAAGCGGATAGGTGATGTCGACGCCGATGCCGCCGTGCAGGTGGGTCATCGTCCGCGTGGTCGGCGGGACCTCCTCGGCCAGCCAGTAGGCGGCGATCGCGAGATCGGTTGCGGCGTCCAGACCTTCGGACAACCGCCAGGCCGCCGAGGTGGTCGCGAGTTCCATCGACCGGCCGACGACGTAGATGTCGGCGAGCTGCTGGCCCACCGCCTGGAACAAGGCGATCGGCTTGCCGAACTGCTCGCGCGTGGAGACGTGGTCGGCGGTCAGTCGGGTGGCGCCGGCGACCAGGCCGTCGGCGTAGGCGCACAGCGCCAGGCGGTAGCGATCACGGAGGATCGCGAGGTCGCGGACCACGATGTCGGCGTCGTCGACGGGTACGTCGTCGAAGGCCACCGTGTACTCACCCCAGCCGCTCGAGGTCGGCGTGCGCGTGATGGTGACCCCGTCGGCGGCGGGCGAGACGGCGACGACACCGGCATCGGCGGCCACCAGGAACAGCGAGGCACCGTCGGCGTGCAGGACGCCGACCTTCGTGCCGGTGAGCCGCCCGTCACGGACCGAGGTCCGCGGATGCGCCGTCAGGGCGTCGCCGTGTTCGCCGATCGCCACCGACACCCAACTGCCGCCGGTGAGCGAACCCCCGAACCGCGACCACACCGATCCCTCGCCGTCCTGGGCGTCGGCCCTGGCGAACACTAGCGCCGCGGTCAGCGATCCGAGCGCCGGCGTCACCGCCGCGGCCCGGCCCATCCGGCGGAACAACGGGAGCAGACCCGACTCGTCGACCTCGTCACCGTCGAGCGAGGCCGGCAGGGGCAGGGCGAGCAGTCCGGCGTCGACGAGCGCCTGCCAGCCATCGGCCTCGAACCCGCCGCGGGTCGCCTCCTGCTCGGCCGCTGCCGTCCCACCGGAATGACGCCCACCGAACGTCGACTCCCAGTCGGGCTGTCGTCGCGCGAACACGTCCTCGGCGACATCGCGAACCGCGATCGCCGTGCCGTCCAGGGCAAAGTCCACCCTGTGCCTCCCTCACCATGAACCCGTCAAGAACTAGAACCTGTTCTAGTTGTATCAGAGTCCGCGCGCAAGGGTGTCGGAATCGGCGCTTATCTGCGGTTTCGGCACTTTCGCCGCAGCCGGTTACCGCGGCAAACCGAGAATGCGTTCCGCCGCGGCCGTGCGCAGGATCTGAGTGGTGCCGCCCGCGATCGAGAGGCAGCGGTTCTGCAGGACCGCATCGGACGCCTCGGTCGCCGCCAGACCCGCGACCCCCAGGAGCCGCAGCGCGAGATCGGGTACCGATTGGCGATGTTCGACGCCGATCAGCTTGCGCACGCTCGACAACGCACCGGGGTCGAGCCCGGCCAGTTGCCTGGTCGCCGCCCTCGCGTCGAGGACCCGGCCGACGTGGGCGTCGGCGAGCTGGGTGCCGAGCGACGCTAGCTCCTCGGCGGTCAGCTCCCGATCCATCGACCGCACCTGCGAGAGCAGCGACTCCATCTCCTTGCCGAGGCCGGTACCGCCCATCGCCACCCGCTCGTTCGCGAGGGTGGTGCGGGCCAGCCGCCAGCCGCCGTTGATCTCGCCGACGACACAGTCATCCGGCACGACCACACCGTCGAGGAAGACCTCGTTGAAGTTGGCCCGCCCGGAGAGCTCGCGCAGCGGCCGGATGTCGATGCCCGGCGAACCCATGTCGACGAGGAAGTAGGTGATGCCCTTGTTCTTCGGCGCTTCGGGATCGGTGCGCGCGAGGCAGATCGCCCACCGGGCGTTGTGCGCCTGCGAGGTCCAGATCTTCTGGCCGTCCAGGCGCCAGCCACCGTCGACCCGTTCCGCCCGTGTGCGCAACGCGGCCAGGTCCGAGCCGGCCTCGGGTTCGGAGAACAGCTGGCACCACACGATGTCGCCGGCCAGCGTCGGGGCGACGAACCGCTCGCGCTGCGCGTCGGTGCCGTGTTCCAGGATCGTCGGGATCGCCCATGCGCCGATCACCAGGTCGGGCCGGTCGATCCCGGCCGCCTCGAGCTCGGTGTCGATCAGCAGCTGCATCGCAGCATCCGCCCCCAGACCGTGCGGTGCAGGCCAATGCGGGGTCAGGTAGCCGGTCTCGGCGAGGAGACGGCGACGATCGTCGGGTTCGGCGTCGGCGATCCTCGCGACGGTGGTGCGGACCTCGTCGCGCCGGTCCTCGACCTGCGAGAGGTCCAGACGGAAGCGCCGTCGCGCCCCCGCGAGCCCGCGCCGGGCGAGGGTGGCGGCGTGCGACGACGCGTTCGCGAGCGACGCCTGCGCGGCGAGTGCGGCGCGCAGATACAGGTGAGCGTCGTGCTCGAAGGTGAACCCGATGCCGCCGAGGACCTGAACGCAGTCCTTGGTGTTGGCGACCGGGTCGCGGCCCACCACGACGTCGGCCGCCAGCCTGCTGATCTCGAGTTGCTCGAGCGCCGGAGCGAGCTCGTCCCCCGTCCCGGCCGCGAGCACGTCGTCGACCGCGCCGGCGACATCCCACGCGACCGCGGTGACGCGTTCGCTGCGGCACAGCATCTCGGCGCAGATGTGCTTGATCGCCTGGAACGATCCGATCGGCACGCCGAACTGGGTGCGGACCTTCGCGTAGTCGACGGCGGCGTCGAGGGCCCACCGGGTGACGCCGCTCTGATAGGCGGCCAGCGTCGCCGACAAGAGGCCCGCGACGAACGTCCCGTCGCCCAGTTCGACGAGGTCCTCGACGGCGACCCCGGACAGGGTCACGTGGCTGACCGACGCGGTTCCGTCGAGCGGGGTCTGCGGCGTGACGTCGGCGACTCCCGCACCCGGCGGGATGATCCACCAGGACCGTTCCCGATCGTCGGTCCCGAATTCGACCAGCACGGCACAGCCCTCGACGTAGCCGGCGACGAGCCCGAGGTCGAGTTCGCCGTCGGCCAGGACGAGACCCGTCCCGGCGTGGCTCGTCGCGGGCGTCACCACCGGCACCGATCCGGCCAGCACCTCCGCCAACAGCGCGGCACCCGGGTCGTCGTCACCCTTCGCCGAATCTGAACGGCGAACCGCCAGCGCGATCGCCGCGGTCACCGTCGGACCGAGCGGGCCGGGGACGAGATCGACCCCGCACTGCTCGAGCATGGCGGCCACGTCGAGGAAACTCGCACCGAGACCGTCGGACGCCTCGGGGACCGCTGCGGCGAACACGCCCAGATCGGCGATCTGCGAAAATAGACCGGTCCACTGGTCGCTCGGCTTGTCGAGGTCGGACCGCACGATGTCGGTCACACTGGTGGAGCGCGCCCAGGACGCGATGCTGTCACGGACCGCGATCTGCTCGGAAGACGTGGCGATTGTCACTGGCAATCCCTGTATGTCGAGTTGTGACGAATAATTAGAACCTGTTCTAATATGCCATGGGTGTACTTGGATCGGGTAGCCACCCACGATCCACCCATTGAGACGTTTGATCACGTGAGGATGTTCGAGAGCACATGGCCCGTTCTGCACCCGGCAACGCCGCGGTCGACGCCCCCAACGGGGCTGCGGCGTCGGCCGCCTCGCCCGAAGCCGGCTCCACCGCGCAGCGCGAACGCCGCCGCCGCATCCTCGACGCCACCCTCGCGCTGGCGTCCAAGGGCGGATACGACGCCGTGCAGATGCGCACCGTCGCCGACAAGGCCGACGTCGCCGTCGGGACGCTGTACCGCTACTTCCCGTCGAAGGTCCACCTTCTCGTCACCGCGCTCGCCCGCGAGTTCGAGCGAGTCGAGTCGAAGGTCGATCGTTCGCAGTTGCGCGGCGACACCGCGATCGACCGCCTCCGTCACGTCCTGGACATGATCACCTTCGCCATGCAGCGCGATCCGCTCCTCACCGAGGCGATGACGCGTGCGTTCATGTTCGCCGACGCGTCGGCGACCGCCGAGGTCGACCAGGTCGCCGGGATCATCGACCGGCTCCTCGCCGGAGCGATCGTCGACGACGGCGAACCCACCGAGGAAGATCTCGCGATCGCGCGCGTCCTCTCCGATGTGTGGATGTCGAACCTGGTGCAGTGGCTGACCCGTCGCGCGTCGGCGACCGACGTCACGAACCGGCTCGAACTCACCGTCCGGCTCCTGCTCAAGGATCGCGTCAAGTAATCGGGTTCTCCCCTCGAACGTGACGTCACAACTGGGTGACGAGCACCTTCTCGACTTGGGAGCGCCACTCGAACTCGGCTACCTTTGTTACGTCTGAGAATTCTGTTAACAGAAGGGGCTAGTGGTGCGATCCTCCTGGTTGCGACGACTGTGCGTCGTCGGATGTGCCGTTGCGGTCGCGACCGCCGGATGGGCTCCGGCCGCGCTGGCCGAGCCCACCCCCGATCCCGATCGCGCTCGCATCGACACCGTGGTCCACGACTCCGCCCAGCAGTCGACACTCATCGTCTACTCGGCGGCGATGCGCAAACTCATCCCCGTCAACGTGTTGCGCCCCAAGGACACCACCAAGCCGCGCCCCACGCTCTACCTGCTCAACGGCGCCGGCGGCGGCGAGGACTCGGCTACCTGGGCGGCCAAGACCCAGTATGCGAAGTTCTTCTCCGACAAAGAGGTCAACGTCGTCACACCGATCGGCGGCGCGTTCTCCTACTACACCGACTGGCAGCACGACGATCCGGTACTCGGCCGCAACAAGTGGACGACGTTCCTCACCAAGGAGCTCCCGCCGCTGGTGGACAAGGAATTCGACACCACCAAGGTCAACGCGATCGCCGGGATCTCGATGGCCGGGACGTCGGTGCTCAACCTCGCGATCGCCGCACCGAAGCTCTACCGGTCAGCCGCCGCCTACAGCGGGTGCGCGCGTACCAGCGACCCGGTGGGACAGGCCTACATCCGGATGGTCGTCGCCGACCGCGGGCAGGGCAACCTGAACAACATGTGGGGACCGGTCAATTCGGCCGGGTGGCGGGACAACGACCCGTACATCCACGCGGACAAGCTGCGCGGCACCAAGGTCTACATGACCAGCGGCACCGGCATGCCCGGACAGTTCGACCGGCTCGAGGCACCGCTGGTCGCCGGCGATCCGCTGACATTGGCCAACCAGATGGTCATCGGCGGCATCATCGAGGCCGCGGTCAACGAGTGCACCAAGCAGATGGTGTCGCGCATGCGGGCGCTCAAGGTGCCGCACGAGGTCACCTTCCGGCCGAGCGGCACCCACTCCTGGGGTTACTGGGAACGCGACCTCGAGACCACCTGGCCGAAGATCGCGGCAGACCTGAGGTGAGCGACGCATCGGACCGCTTGTGGGCCGATGACCTGTCCGTGGGCCAGATCTTCGAGTTCGGCACGCATCACGTCAGCGAAGACGAACTGCTCGACTTCGCCCGCGCATGGGATCCGCAGGACTTTCACGTGGACAAGGCCGTTGCCGAACGCGGCCCCTACGGCGGGCTGATCGCCAGTGGGTTGCACACGATGTCGATCTACCAGAGGCTCAATGTCACCGGCGTGCTGAATAATTGGCGGGTGATCGCGGGCAAGCGACTGGGCGACGTGGAGTTCCTGCGTCCCGTCCGCCCCGGCGACACCCTCACCGGATCGACTGTCATCGACGCGATCGAGTTCGACGACCGTGCCCGCGCTCTGGTCACCTCGTCGGCGGAGCTGCGCAACGGTGACGGAAAACCGGTGATGCGCACCGTCGTCGAAGCCTATGTGCACGCGCGGCCGGGTCGCGCGACCACCGGCACCTGATCATCAGCACCCCAACAGCTTTCACAACCCGTCGACTGTGCGTCCGATCCGCTGATCGCGTGGAACTCAGCCGACGCCCGGCACCGGGACCTGCGCGCCGGTGATCGCACTCGAGGCGTCGGAGACCAGGAACGAGATCGTCTGCGCGATCGATTCCGGCGACACCCAGCCCGCCCGCGACGAATCCGGCTGACTAGCGCGGTTGCCCGGGGTGTCGATCACCGACGGCAGGATCGCATTGGCCCGGATGCCGTCGGACTTGTACTCGGCGGCGAGCGCACTGATGAACGCCCACACCGCAGCTTTCGACGTGATGTACCCGGCCGCACCGGAGAAGGGTGCGAACGCCGCCTTCGCCGACACCCCGACGATCGACCCGCCGCCGGCCTCGATGATCCTCGGAATGGCCGCCGCGGACAGCAGATACAGCGGCCGCAGGTTGAGCCGGAGCAGTCGCTCGAACTCGTCGACCGGCGTCGCGTCGACCCGCTCCCCCATCGCGAACCCGCCCACCAGGTTCACCACCGCGGTCACCGGCGCCGACGCGTCGCTCGCGGCGATCGCCACGACCTCGGCGACCGACTCCTCGTCGAAGAGGTCGGCGTGCACACCGACCAGCCGGTCCGATTCCGGGAGGCGGAACAACCCGGCTTCGGTGCGCCCGGGCACCACCACGCGCCATCCGTCGTCGAGCAACGTGCGGGTGACCGCCGACCCCAGGCCGCCCGTCCCGCCCGACACGATCACCGTCTGCGTCATCCCGCCGACCCTACTGGAGGCGGGCCCCTGGGTGGAGGCGCACGCGCCTACGATGGTCGTCGATGACCGACGACCGTGTTCCCGAGATCGGAGACGTGCCGCGGGAGCGCGAACCGGGCGGTCGTCGCCCTGACGACGCCGACCGGACGAGCATGTTCGCGTCGTTGCGCATCCCCAACTACCGCCTGTTCTACGCCGGCATGGCCGTCTCGATGACGGGTTCGTGGATGCAGGCGACGGCGCAGGCGTGGCTCGTGCTGACGCTCAGCGGATCGGCGTCCGTCCTGGGACTCATCGTCGCTCTGCAGGCGCTACCGGTTCTGCTCTTCGGGCCGTACGCGGGCGTTATCGCCGATCGCGTCGACCGCCGACGCCTGCTCATCGTCCTGCAGTCGATGATGGGGCTGCTGGCCGCGGCGCTCGCCGCCGTCACCCTCACCGGGGTGGTGCAGGTCTGGCACGTCGGCGTGCTGGCGGTGATGCTCGGGCTCGGCCACGCCTTCGAACAGCCGGCGCGACAGGCGTTCATCCATCAGATCGTCGGCAAGGACCTCATCCGCAACGCGGTCACCCTCAACTCGGTCATGGTGAACGCCGCTCGCGCCGTGGGCCCGGCGGTGGCCGGGGTGATCCTGGCCCTCGTCGGTTCCGGTCTGTGCTTCGCGATCAACGCGGTCAGCTTCATCGCCGTGGTCGCGTCGCTGCTTGCGCTCGACTCGTCGAAGATCACCGCCGAATCACCGGTTCCGCGCGCCAAAGGCCAGCTGCGCGAGGGTCTTCGATACGTGCGGAGTCGTCCTGTGCTGTGGATCCCGCTCGCCACGATGGCGCTCGTCGGCACCCTGACGTACAACTTCCCGGTCACGCTGCCCGCCGCCGCGGACTTCGTGTTCGACGGCGGGCCGCAAGCCCTCGGTTTCATGACGTCGGCGATGGGAGTGGGTGCGGTCGTCGGCGGACTCGTGGTCGCGGCTCGCGGGAACACCGGACTGCGCCCACTCACGCTGGCGGCCTTCGGCTTCGGGGTCGCCGTCGCGGCGACCGCACTCGCCCCGAACCTCCCGACGGCGATCTGCGCACTCTTCGGGGTCGGCTGGTTGAGTGTCACCTTCATGTCGACGGGAAACGCGACCCTGCAGCTCAATTCCGAACCGCGGATGCGGGGCCGGGTCATGGCGCTGTGGTCGGTGGCGTTCATGGGCTCGACGCCGATCGGTGGTCCGATCGTCGGCCCGATCATCGAGACATTCGGCGCGCGCGTCGGTCTCGCGGTCGGCGCCGTTGCGTGCCTGGGCGCCGGAACACTCGCCTTCCTGGCCGCGCGCCGGAGCGGCGCCGGCGCCTCCTAGACGAGCGGCCGCCCCATCTTGACCCGAAGCCGGACATCGGCCAGCAGGAGCCGGAAACCCAACTGCGACACCCACAGCGGAGTGCGACGCTCTTTCTCCACCAACCGGCCGACGTAGCCGTCGAACCACGCCTGATCCTCGTCGGTCCACTCGACCCGGAGTGCGTCGCGGAACGGCTGCGGCAGATAGCCGATGGTCCGCCGCAGTTTGACCGGACCGTACTTCTCCTGGATGCGTTCCGGCGCGTAACCGAAATTGGCGATGTCGAGGAGGAAGTCCCGGATCTCGTCGCTGATCTCGATGCGCGAGACCTGGTCGTCCCAGTAGGTGGTGAACTCGTCGCGCGTGGCGGGCCACGCCTCGGCCGGCATCTGCAGCGTCGTCCCGCAGACCTTGCCCTGCTGGTAGAACTTCTCGCGATCCGCGCCCTGCAGCGGTCCGTGGACACGCTCGTAGATGTCCTCCCACCCGAGGTAGAGGCACGCCGCGACCCAGAGCTGCAGGTCGGTGTTCATCGCGTTGTACTCCACGGGACTGTTCTCGTCGGAGCGCACCTGCGCGTGCTGGCGGTTGACGGCGTGCCGGTACCGGCGCCGGTCGTCGGCGTTGCCGAGAATCGCGACCGCCAGATACGACGCGGTGGTCCGTGCGCGTTTGACCGGATGTTTGTCGAGCCGCCCGTTCTCGACCTTGCTGTGCGCGACACCGTAGCCGACCGCCGGATTGGCGAGCTGCATGATGACGTTCGTCGTGCTCATCGTCTGCCCCATCGAGAGCAGGGAACGCGCGAAGAAGCTGCTGTCGATGTTGTCCATCTCCACCCGCGACATCCGCTCATCGGATTGCGTCATGACCCCACCCATTCTGATAACGCTTGTTGTCTGATTGCTTTCAGCTTAGCGGGGAGCACGCGGGCCGACAATCCCGGAGCCGAAAGACTCCGCCATACGCCGAACCCCGGCTCACCCGAAGGT